>NZ_VBVZ01000729.1 GCF_005863185.1 Pseudomonas edaphica | reverse complement strand
TGCNCCAGCGCCAAGCGCTGCTGGCCGCGGCTTGATCGTTCCCACGCTCTGCGTGGGAATGCCGCCCCGGACGCTCCGCGTCCCGCTCTGGCAGTCGTGACGCAGAGCGTCACTGGATGCATTCCCACGCGGAGCGTGGGAACGATCAGCGGTCAGGCCATGTCGCTGTGCGCGAATTCCTCGCCGAGAAAATCAATCAGGGTGCGCACCGACGGCAACAGTCCACGGCGCGAAGGGAAAATCGCGTGCACGATCCCGGTCCTTGGCGACCAACCCGGGATCAAGTTGACCAGGCGCCCGGCGGCAATGTCCTCGCGCACCACCACACTCGGCAGGTGCGCAATACCCACCCCGGCGCACACTGCGTGGCGCAACGCCAACAGGTCATCGGTGATCATCCGTGGGAAATGCCGGATCACCGCGCTGGCGCCGTTCTCGCCAAACAATTCCCACTGGTACTCACGCTGCGCCGAGCCCCAATACACGCTCGGCAACCCATTCAAATCCCCCGGCAATGGCGGGCTGGACAGGCGCGACACAAACGCCGGGCTGCCCACCAGGCACTGCGTGCTGTTGCCAAGCACCTTCATCACCAGATCGGTGTCTTCCAAGGGCGGAAAGCGAATGCGCAGGGCGATGTCAAAGCCTTCGTGAATCACATCCACGCGCCGGTTGGTGCTCTCCAGGTGCAACTCCACCAGCGGGAATTTGAGCATATAGCGGGTCAGCATCGGCCCGACCCAGGAGTTGAGCAGGGCGGTGGGGCAGCTCAAACGCACAATGCCCTGGGGCTCGGAACGGTTGCGCTCGATCACTTCGGCAGCGGCTTCGGCCTCCACCCGCATGGCCAGGCAGCGCTGGTAATAGACCTGGCCGATTTCGGTGAGCGAACAATGCCGGCTGGTGCGGTTGATCAGGCGCACACCCAGGCGCTCTTCGAGCTCGCTGATACGCCGGCTGAGCTTCGACTTGGGCATGTCCAGCGCGCGGCCCGCGGCGGCAAAACCACGGTGCTCGACCACTTGGGTGAAGTAATAGAGGGTGTTGAGGTCTTCCACTATCGTTCTCCAAATAGAACGCTAAGGGTTATTTTTGCCGTCTAGCGCGGTAAAGGTAGCGGATTTAAGCTGTGTACATGCACTGCTTTCACGCCTTTGGAGAAACGCCATGAAAAATATCATCGGTATCTACACCAGCCCACGCAGCCATTGGGTAGGCGACGGCTTTCCGGTTCGTACGCTGTTTTCCTACGACACCATGGGCAAACACATCAGCCCGTTCCTGTTGCTGGACCACGCCGGGCCGGCCGATTTCACCCCGACCCAAGCACGTCGTGGCGTAGGCCAGCACCCGCATCGCGGCTTTGAAACCGTGACCATCGTCTATAAGGGCGAAGTCGAGCACCGCGATTCCACCGGCGCTGGCGGCACCATCGGCCCAGGCGATGTGCAATGGATGACGGCGGCCAAAGGCATCCTGCATGAGGAGTTCCACTCCGCAGCGTTTGCCCAAAAGGGCGGCGCGCTGGAAATGGTGCAGTTGTGGGTCAACCTGCCGGCCAAGGACAAAATGACCGATGCCGGCTACCAGACCATCCTCGACGGCGATATCCCGTCGTTACCCCTGGCCGACAACGCCGGCAGCCTGCGCCTGATTGCCGGTGAGTTTGCCGGTAAACAAGGCCCGGCCCGCACCTTCACGCCGATCGACGTGTGGGATGTGCGCCTCAATGCCGGTAAGTCTGTGACCCTCGACCTGCACGCCGGGCGCAACACCGCGCTGGTAGTGCTCAAAGGCACGGTGCAGGTTAATGGCCAGGAATTGGTGCGCGAAGGGCAACTGGCGTTGTTCGAACGCGACGGCGACCAACTCTCCCTGGAGTCGAACAACGACGCGATGTTCCTGCTGCTCAGCGGCGAACCTATCGATGAGCCTATCGTCGGCCACGGCCCGTTCGTGATGAACACCGAGCAAGAGATCCACCAGGCTTTTGCCGACTTCCAGTCCGGCCAGTTCGGCCAGATGCATCACTGATTCGCCCCCGCAACACCCAACCCAGATAGCCAGGCCGGTTTACCGGCCAAGGATGGCTGTCGCCCATGGAAAAGAGGAAGCACTCATGACTACTCCCTACAAGCGTCTGGACAAGGACAACGCCGCCGTTCTGCTGGTTGATCATCAGGCTGGCCTGCTGTCTCTGGTGCGAGATATCGAACCGGACAAGTTCAAGAACAACGTGCTGGCCCTGGCCGACCTGGCCAAGTACTTCAAGCTGCCGACCATCCTCACCACCAGCTTCGAAACCGGCCCCAACGGCCCACTGGTACCGGAGCTGAAGGCACTGTTCCCGGACGCGCCGTACATTGCGCGCCCTGGCCAGATCAATGCCTGGGACAACGAAGATTTCGTCAAGGCGATCAAGGCCACCGGCAAGAAACAACTGATCATCGCCGGTGTGGTAACCGAGGTTTGCGTGGCGTTCCCTGCGTTGTCGGCTCTGGCTGAAGGGTTTGAGGTGTTCGTGGTGACGGACGCGTCCGGCACCTTCAACGAAATCACCCGCGATTCGGCCTGGGACCGCATGTCGGCCAACGGCGCGCAACTGATGACCTGGTTCGGCCTGGCCTGTGAGCTGCACCGCGACTGGCGCAACGATATCGAAGGCTTGGGTACCTTGTTTGCCAACCATATCCCGGACTATCGCAACCTGTTTACCAGCTATAACGCGCTGACTGGCGCCAAGTAAGCGCAAGACCCAAGGGTTGCCACATACCCCCTGTGTGGAGCGGGTTAGTGTGGGAGCTGGCTTGCCTGCGATGCGGACACC
>NZ_VBVZ01000728.1 GCF_005863185.1 Pseudomonas edaphica | reverse complement strand
GTGCAACTGGAAGACCGAGGTGCCTGCATCGCAGGCAAGCCAGCTCCCACACAAGCCCAGCCCGACACAAAATCCGGTTAAAGCCTGGCTCCCCCGAGTCGATAACCTTCCATAGATCGTCATCCCTGATCCACAGAAGGTTTTTATGTCCACCACCAAAGCCCGCGCAGATTCACTCTCGCTTCTGCTCTTTACCTTGCGCAGCGGCAAGCTGATGGCCATCAACCTGCTCAAAGTCAGTGAAATCATCCCCTGCCCGCCGCTGACCAAGCTGCCGGAGTCGCACCCGCACGTCAAAGGCATCGCCACCCTGCGCGGTGCCTCGCTGTCGGTGATCGACCTGAGCCGCGCCCTCGGTGAGATGCCGCTGCAAGACCCGAACGGCGGCTGCCTGATCGTCACCGATGTCAGCCGTTCCAAGCAGGGCCTGCATGTGCAGGCGGTGAGCAAGATTGTGCATTGCCTGACCACCGACATCCGCCCGCCGCCCTATGGCTCCGGCGGTAATCGCTCGTTTATCACCGGCGTGACTCAGGTCGAAGGCGGCCTGGTGCAGGTGCTGGATATCGAAAAGGTCATCCACGGCATTGCCCCGGCCCCCGTTGAAGCGGCGCCGACCGACTTGACCATGGAAGAAGCCGAAGTGCTCGGCAACGCGCGAATCCTGGTGGTGGACGACAGCCAGGTGGCTCTGCAGCAATCGGTACACACCCTGCGCAACCTCGGCCTGACGTGCCACACCGCGCGCAGTGCCAAGGAAGCCATTGATGTGCTGCTGGAGCTGCAAGGCACGGTCGAGCAGATCAACGTGGTGGTGTCGGACATCGAGATGTCCGAAATGGACGGTTACGCCCTCACCCGCACCCTGCGCGAAACCCCGGACTTCCAGGAGCTTTACGTGCTGCTGCACACCTCCCTGGACAGCGCGATGAACAGCGAGAAGGCCCGCCTGGCCGGTGCCGACGCGGTGCTCACCAAGTTCTCGTCGCCCGAGCTGACCAAATGCCTGGTGGTTGCCGCGCAAACTGTGGCGCAAAAAGGCCTGTAAGCGGTGGCGGAGTATTTCCAACTGCTGCGCCGCGACCTTACTACCAGCCTGCCAGCACCGCAGTGGCCGGCCAATACCCGGCTGGATCATTACCGCGATGAGCTGGCCCCGGCCATCCATGCCGTATTGCGCATGACCCAGGAACAGGGCGGCGGCCGTGTCCCCAGCCTGGCAGAATGGCGCCGGCAGTTCGTCACCGACGCCGAGTTCGACCCCACGCTATGCCTGGTGGCCAGTAACGCAGACGGCATTCTTGGCGTGGCCCAGTGCTGGACCAGCGCGTTTATCAAGAACCTCTCGATCCATCCGTGCGCCCAAGGCCAGGGGCTGGGGCGTGCCTTGTTGCTGCATACCTTCCACGTGTTCAAGCAACGCGGCGAGCCCTGTGTGGACCTGAAGGTACTGGAAACCAACCAGCGCGCCCGACAGTTGTATGAAAGTGCCGGCATGGTGTTTGTGCTGCGCGACCAGGTACCCGAGGACTGACCGGCACTGGCGCATAACTTGCTTCCACTGAGCCTGAACAGTGAATAGAGGCAAAAACCCGTCACCGTTCAAGAGTGCCCTCTGACCTTGCCTGGTGACAGATCCTCCATGAACACTCACTTTTCCTGCGTGGGTTGCGGCAAATGCTGCAGCGACCATCACGTTCCCTTGACCCTCGAAGAAGCCCGCAGTTGGGCGGCTGACGGCGGTAACGTCATCGTGCTGGTGGAGGGCTTTCTTGGCACCGGCCTGGGCTTGCCGGTGCAACAACGCGAGCATGCCGAACGCCGTTCAGTGGTAGTGCCGAGCGGCAATACCGAGGCGTTTGTGGCAATCACCTTTGCCGCCTACAACGCCGGGCGTTGCCGCAATCTTGACGAAGACAACCGTTGTGGCATCTATGAGCGTCGCCCACTGGTGTGTCGCATCTACCCGATGGAAATCAACCCGCATATCCCATTGAACCCCGCCGCCAAGGATTGCCCGCCAGAATCCTGGGAACAGGGGCCGGCGCTGATCGTCGGCGGTGAGTTGATGGATGCAGAACTGGCTGAGCTGATCCGCCGCTCACGCCAGGCCGACCGTGACGATGTGCAGACCAAGGAGGCCGTGTGCGCCTTGCTGGGTATTCGTACCACGGCGCTCAAGGGCGATGGGTTTACCGCGTATTTGCCGGATATGGCTGCCTTTGCGCAGGCGATTGAGTTGGCGATTGAGCAACCATCGGTGGCTAATGAGTGGGTGTTTCACGTCTCCGGCATGGACATCGCCGAGCAGGTGCTGGATGCGGGGGCGCAGATTGCCACTGAGGTGCCGGCCAACTATGCGTTTATCTCGTTGAGGGCGGCTTAGGCTCGATGCGGCCAGTGTGGATGTGGGAGCTGGCTTGCCTGCGATGCGGGCAACTCGGCACACCAGGTACACCGAAGCGATGCCATCGCAGGCAAGCCAGCTCCCACAGTTGAACGGGTAGGCCCGCCTGTTGGCCATGGCTTGCAAAACACGGGGCCTGCTCATGTTCCGCACAATTAATTGGCCATCATTGAATGGAGGGCGGCTCATCCAAGTGATAAGGCGCCAGAATCCGCTGGTATTCACCGTTGTGCATCAGTTGCTCAAGCGCGTGATTGAGGTCGTTGCGCAAAGTGGAGTCAAACTTGCGCACAGCAATGGCAATGCCGTTGCCTAAGAGTTCACCGGACAAGGGTGGCCCCATGAAGTCGAAATCCTGGTCAACCGGGGTGTCGAGCAGCGCACTGCGAATTTCCACAGTGCCTTGCAGCGTCGCATCAATCTTGCCGCCT
>NZ_VBVZ01000727.1 GCF_005863185.1 Pseudomonas edaphica | reverse complement strand
CGAGGATCACCAGCAGGTTGAGGTCGATGCGACGCAGGTCATTCATCAGCTGCATGCTCAGCATAAGAACTTGGAATTTAAATTTGCGCGACGAATAGCCTAGAGTCCAGCAAAACCTCTGGGAGAACTGAGATGACGACGTTGCATTGGGCTGGTCTGTTGGCACTGGCGGTGATCGCCGGCGCGGTAGTGCCGTTTCAAAGTGCGATCAACGCAAGCCTCGGGCGTGGGCTGGGGCACCCGTTGTGGGCCACGCTGGCGTCACTGCTGGTGAGCATTATTGTGTTGCTGCCGGTCATCATCGCGCTGCGCCTGCCCTTGCCGAGCCTGGCCTTTATCACCAAGGCGCCGCTGTGGATATGGGCCGGAGGCGCGTTTGGCGTGTGCTTTATTTCGCTGGCGCTGATGTTGCTGCCCAAGCTCGGCGCGTCAGGGTTTATTGCGCTGGCCATGGCCGGGCAGATTCTCGCTTCGCTGCTGCTCGATCACTTTGGCCTGTTCGGCCTGATGGAACGCCAACTGACAACGCCCCGCGTGCTGGGGGCGTTGTTGTTGATTGGCGGGGTGGTGTTGATTCAGTTCAGCGCCACACCGGCCCGCGCCCTTGCCACGGCAGGCTGATCAGCCCTTGTCGAGCGTGCGCAGTTTTTGTGGCAAGCCCCACAACAGCAGCGCCGCCGCCAACAGCGCACACACGCCGATCACATACAGCGCCGGCGTGGTGCTACCGGTGAGGTCCTTGATGCGCCCCACCATCACCGGGCTGACAATACCGCCGAACTGCCCGAGGGTGTTGATCACCGCAATGCCACCGGCCGCACCCGCACCGGCGCCAGCCAGCAATTTGGGCGGCAGGGTCCAGAAGGTGGGGATCGAGGCAATAATGCCCGCGCCCAGCAGGCCCAGGGCGATGATCAGAAAGGTGGTGTGGTCGGCAAAGATCCCGGCGCAGAAGAAGCCAATGGCGCCCAGTACTACCAGGCCGCAGACAAACTTGCGGCGTTCACCGGTGGCGTCCGACAGCCGCCCGATCACCACCATGCTGATCGCCCCGCACACATAGGGAATGGCGGTGAGCAGGCCGATCATCACCGGGCTCTGGGTGCCGGCACTGCGGATCAACTGTGGCGCCCAGAAGTTGAGGCCGTAAGACGCCACCTGGATCAGAAAGTAGATAAACCCAAGCATCAAAAACCCTGGAATGCGGATCGCCGAGAGCAACGAGCCACCGTGCGCGTTCGGCTCATGCTTGGCGATGCGACTCGACAGCAGGGTTTTCTCGGCAGGCGTCAGCCAATGCGCGTCTTCAATGCGGTCCTTGAGCAAGGTCAGCACCAGAAAACCCAGGCCGATGCAGGGCAAGCCGCCGAGCAGGAACAGCCAGTGCCAGCCGCGCATTTGCAGTACGCCGTCGAGGTGTTCCAGCACCAGGCCGGAAAATGGCGCGCCGACTAAACCGGCGAAGGCCGAGGCCAGGAACAGCATCGAGGTGATGCGCCCACGAAAGTGCTGCGGGAACCATAGCGTCAGGTAATACAGCACGCCAGGCGCAAAGCCCGCCTCCATTGCGCCGATGATGAAGCGCAGGCCATAGAACTGCCATTCGGCGGTGACAAACACCATGGCCGCCGTGGCCAGGCCCCACGACATCATGATGCGCGCGATCCAACGGCGGGCACCGACCTTGTAGAGCATCATGTTGCTCGGCACTTCGAACAGCACATAACCCACCACAAACAAGCCGGCGCCCAGGCCATAGGCGGTGTCGCTCAGGCTCAGGTCGGTTTGCAGCTGGAACTTGGCGAAGCTGATGTTGATGCGGTCAAAAAACGCGAACAGGTAGCACACCATGATCAGCGGCATCAGGCGCCAGGCGACCTTACTGACCAGGGCTTTTTCGGCATCGATTTCAGCGGCCGGGCGCACGCCGGCCTCTAACGTATTAGTGCTCATGGTTTCTCTCCAGCGGGCTGCTCGCAGGCGCCCGATTGTTTTTGTTGTCTGGTAGCGCGTTACAGCGTGGCGATGTAAGCCGGTGGCGGGTGCAGGTCGCCATTGCGCCCGGCCGTGGCCACTTGGCCAGGCAGTTCATGCCCAAGCAAGGCCGGCAAGCGACGGGACATTTGCAACAGGTGCGGCAGGTCGATGCCGGTGTGAATGCCGACCTCTTCGCAGAGGTTGACCAAATCTTCGGTGCAGATATTGCCCGACGCGCCCGGCGCAAACGGGCAACCGCCGAGGCCACCCAATGCCGCGTCAAACCGGCGGGCTCCAGCCTCGTAAGCGGCCAGCACATTGCACAAACCCAGGCCACGGGTATTGTGAAAATGCAGGGTCAGATCGCTGGCCGGCACCTGTTGCAGCACGCGCTTGACCAAACGTTCGACCTGTCGCGGATTGGCCATGCCGGTGGTGTCGGCCAACGTGATGCCCTGAATGCCCAACTCGCGATAGGCGTCGGCTATTTGCAGCACGCGGTCTTCATCGATCTTGCCTTCGAACGGGCAGCCAAAGGTGGTGGCAATGCTGCCGTTGAGCCGCACCGGGTGGTCGGCGGCAAAGCTGACGATATCGCCAAACGCCGCCAACGATGCCTCGCAACGCATGCGCATATTCGCCAGGTTGTGGGTCTGGCTGGCGGACATCACCAGGTTCAGCTCATCGGCGCGCGACTCGATGGCGCGCTGGGCGCCCTTGAGGTTGGGGATCAGCGCCACATAAATCACACCGGCCCGGCGCTCAATGCCCTGGAACACCTGCTCGCCATCACGCAACGCGGGAATGGCCTTGGGCGACACGAACGAGCCCGCCTCGATTCGCGAAAAACCGGCCTGCACGA
>NZ_VBVZ01000726.1 GCF_005863185.1 Pseudomonas edaphica | reverse complement strand
GTGCTGATCCCGCGGGTCGGCATGGAGGTGCTGGTGGGCTTCGTCAATGGCGACGTGGATATGCCGCTGGTGATGGGCTGCCTGCCCAACGCGGCGAATCTGTTGCCCCTTGACCTGCCGGCGGAAAAGACCCGCAGCCTGTTCCGAAGCCAAAGCACCCCGGGCGGCGGCGGTTACAACGAGTTGCGCATTGAGGATCGCAAAGGCGCCGAGGAGATTTACCTGCGTGCCCAGCGCGACTGGACCCAGCACGTCTTGCATGACCAACACGTCCAGGTGGATAACCAGCGTCGGATCAAGGTGGGCGGCGAATCCCACCATGAGCTGCTGGGTGAAGAGCAGCGCATCACCCATGGCAATCGCCTCGCGGAACTCAAGCAGGATGATCATCTGGTCGTCGCTGGCTCGCAGCAGGTGCGGGCCGGGCGGACCATCCAGATCGGCGCCGGGCAAAGCGTGGTCATCGATGCGGGCGCCAGCGTGACAATCCAGGCCGGAGGGCAATCGATCACGCTGTCGGCCGCCGGAATTTTCAGCAGTGTGCCGATCCAGGTTGGCGGTGCACCCGCTGCCGTGCCGATGCCGTTGATGCCGGGTCTTACCGAAACGTTGTCAGCGGCTGTTGCTGCACCACTCAGTGGCGTACAGGTTGCCAGCCTCAAGCGCAGTGCGCCGTTTTGCGAGGAGTGTGAGCGCTGCAAGAACGGCCAGTGTGATATCCCCGGACACTCTCACCCTTAAATGGAATTTATCCCGATGTCTCAGTCCATGGTTCCCAGCGCCTGGCTCGCACAGTGGCCACTACAACCCGAGGAGCGCCTCTACGCAGTGTTGGGCAGCGCCAGCGAAGCCAGGCCGCTTAATGCATGGCAAACCCTGGCACCGAGGAAATTGCCGCATTCGATATGGGCCGGTACGGCTTACGCCGAATGGGTCGACGTCATGCCTTATGTGGGCATTGTTGAGCCGGGCAGTGCCTTCCTTGATTGGGTCGCCAGCGCCGAGGCAACGGACTGGGGTTGGCTCGCGGTCTCGTCCAGCCCACCGGAGACGGTGGCTGCGCACCTGCAAGGCCTGACCAAAGTGTGGTTGCCGGATGAGCAGGCGGTGTTTTTGCGTTTTTGGGATGGCGCTCAGTGGCTGCCCATTCTGCAGAAGCTCGGCGATGAGGCCGGGCGCGTGTTGCCGGTGTTTCAGCGTTACCTGATCAATGGCCAGCCGCTGGCCGTCAGCACCGGCCCGGCCACGGCGGCCAAGGCCAGCCCATGGTGGCAAGTGCCTGCGTCGCTGCTTGCACACTTGGCAGAGCAATCGCCGCAGGTGCTGATCGGCAACCTGCTGCAATGGCTCGAAGAACAGCGCCCGGACCTCTACACCGCGCTCAGGCCTGCGACCTTGCGGCACAAGGTCGCCTACTTTTCGTGCAGGCCCGACGTCAGCCCTCAAGCGCTGGCGGATTATCTGGCTTCAGAGTTGAGTTGAAGCCAGGGCCTGCTGCAGGTCCTCGATCAGGTCTTCAATCGCCTCGATGCCGACCGACAGGCGAATCATCTCCGGCTTCACGCCGGCCTTGGCCTGTTCCTGCTCGTTCATCTGCCGGTGAGTGGTGGACGCGGGGTGGCAGGCCAGGGATTTGGCATCGCCAATATTCACCAGCCGCTTGAAGATTTGCAGCGCATCGTAGAAACGCACGCCGGCGTCATAGCCGCCCTTCAAGCCGAATGACAGGATCGCCGAGGGTTTGCCCTGCATGTATTTCTGCGCCAAGGCGTGGTGCGGGTGGTCCGGCAGCCCGGCGTAGCTGACCCATTCCACCTCGGCGTGGCCTTGCAGGAATTGCGCAACCTTCAGCGCGTTTTCGGTATGGCGCTCCATGCGCAAGGCCAGGGTTTCCAGGCCTTGCAGCAACAGAAATGCATTCATCGGCGCCAGCGCAGCCCCGGTGTTGCGCAACGGCACGGTGCGGGCGCGGGCAATGAAGGCGGCGGGGCCGAACTTTTCCGTGTAGACCACCCCGTGGTAGGCCGGCTCCGGTTGGTTGAGGCCGGGGAATTTTTCCGGGTATCGGGTCCAGGGGAAGCTGCCGCTGTCGACGATCACACCGCCCAGGGAGTTGCCATGGCCACCCACGTACTTGGTGACCGAGTGCACCACGATGTCGGCGCCGAACTGAATCGGCTTGCACAGGATCGGCGTGGCCACGGTGTTATCCACCATCAGCGGTACGCCGCGCGCATGGGCGACATCGGCCAGGGCTTCAATGTCGATAATATTGCCTGCCGGGTTGCCGATGCTTTCGCAGTAGACCAGCTTGGTGTTGTCGTCGATCAAGTCGGCGATGGCCTGGGCAGAGTCGTCGCGGGCGAAGCGCACGTCGACGCCAAAGCTTGGCAGCAAGTGGGCGAACAAGGTGTAGGTGCCGCCGTAAAGCTGGGGCGTGGTGACGATATTGTCGCCCGCACGGGTGAGGGTCTGGATTGCATAGTTAATCGCCGCGCTACCGGCCGACACGGCCAGGGCGGCGATACCGCCTTCAAGGGCGGCAATGCGCTGCTCCAGCACGTCGTTGGTCGGGTTCATGATGCGTGTGTAGATGTTGCCGGGCACGTCCAGATTGAACAGGTCGGCGCCATGCTGGGCATTATCGAACTCGAAGGCGACGTTCTGGTAGATCGGCACGGCGACGGCCTTGGTGGTCGGGTCCGACTTGAAGCCGTGGTGCAATGCAATGGTGGCGTCTTTCATGATGCGGGTTGACCTCCTTGGATTCCAGGGTTGCCCCCAAGCAATGTGGGGGCTGGCTTGCCTGCGATGCCAGCACCGCGGTGTACGGGTAATAC
>NZ_VBVZ01000725.1 GCF_005863185.1 Pseudomonas edaphica | reverse complement strand
ATGATCGGCCACATCATCGAGAAGTCGTGTTGCTGGATTTTGTAGTAATCCTTCACGAAGTTCGGGTCGCCTGGTTGCCCGTAGTCACCACCGAACTGCCATTTGCCGGTCAGCTGGTTGTAGACAACCTGGTCGTTACGATAGCGATAACCGACGTTGATGATCTTGTTCGGGTTGTCTTCCGGCTGGTAGTGAAGCATTGCACTGCCGGAGCGGGTGCTGTGTTCTTCGGTGTCCCAGTTGAAGTCAGCTGTGGCGCGCCAATCGCGGTTGTAGCGGTATTCGTATTCCAGGGCAACAGGCGACACGTCGGACTGTGCGTCGGAGCGGTCGGAAGCAAGGACACCCGGCAATTGAACCTGGCGATCCTTGAAGTACACCGCCTGACCCACGGACACGCGCTGACGTTCGAAGCCGTTGTCTTCAATCCAGCGGCTGGTTACGCCCAGGGACAGCTTGTTCTCGTCGCCGATCCGGTCGTTGCCGCTGAAGCGGTTATCGCGGAACAGCGAGGAGTAGCTGAACGAGTATTCACTGGTGTCGAATACCGGAATATCGCTCTGGTCCTTGTTAGGCACATAGAGGTAAAACGCGCGCGGTTCCAGGGTCTGGCGATAGTCTTTGCCGAACCAGTTGGTATTGCGGTCGAAATACAAGCCGCTGTCGATACTGGCGATTGGAATAGCGCGGTCCTGGGAACTCTTGAAGTTGCCACCAGCATAGGGATTAGCTGCCGTCGCTGCCGCCTGTTGCGCGATGATCTGGTTCTTACCCGTGCTGTCCAGGTCAAGATCGTACTTGGTGTACACGTACTTGAGCTTCGGCGTAATAAAACCGTAGGTCCAGTTCATTGGGTAATCAACAGCTGGCGCGACGTTCAGGCGAGTACCGTTCGCACGGGTCAGACCCGTAACAAACGTGTCGAGGCGAGGCGAAACCAGGTTGTTTTCATCGGTAAAGTTGCCATTTTCCAGGTCACGATCAAACCGAACCGCTTCAGTTTCATAGGTGAAGTTCACACCGCCTGGATGATACGGCAGCGCCCCATTAAAGGTGATCTGCGGTAACCGGTTATACGGGGTGATCTGGGAAATCGTCGCAAGCTGGTAAGCCTGCAGGTTCAGGCGCGCCTGATAGGAGTCACCGCGATAAGTCACGGAACCCTGCTGGTTCACAAAGTCGCGAGGCTGAATACCTTCTTCGTAGGTCTTGAGGTCCTGGAAGAAGTAAGGGTCGCTGATGTTGGTGTAGTCAACCTGAGTTGAAACACGCGAATCCAACCCGCCCTTATGCTGCCAATTGAGCATGTAACGGGTTTTTTCGTAATCAGTCTGATTCTTGCGCTCGTCGCTGTCGTCGTTCAGGTACGCGCCGCCGAACTGCCCTTCGCTGGACTTGGTGAGGTAGCGGAATTCGCCCTCAACCATCATGCCGCGCTTGGTCATGTATTGCGGGTACAACGTGGCGTCATAGTTTGGCGCCAGGTTGAAGTAGTACGGCGTAACCAGTGTGAAGCCGGTTTCGCTGCCGGTGCTGAAGCTTGGCGGCAGGAAGCCGGATTGACGACGGTCGTCGATCGGGAAGTAGATGTACGGGGTGTAGAGGATCGGGATGTTCTTGATCCGCAACGTCGCGTTGGTGGCCGTACCGAAACCGGTGGCCGGGTTCAACGTGATGTTGTTGCCCTTGAGCTGCCAGGCGTTGCTGTCCGGCTCGCAGGTGGTGTACGTACCGTCCTTGAGACGGATGATCGCGTTTTCGGCACGCTTGGCGTACAGGGCGTTACCGCGAATGCGCGACTTGTGCAGCACGTATTCGGCATTGTCGATCTGGGCCGCGCCGGTATCGAGCTGGACCTCGGCGTGGTCGCCGACGATCAGGGCGCCGTTGTCGCGCAGACGCACATCGCCGTTCAGCTCGCCACGGTTCTCGGCCTGGTACAGGCTGGCTTCCTGAGCCTCCATCTGCATGCTGCCCTGGCGCATGACGACGTCACCGGCCAGGGTCGCAACCTGCTGTTCCTGCTCGTAACGAGACACCTTGGCACCGATGAAGGTCGGCGAATCGCTTTTGTCCGTCTTGTCGTTCATGCCAGGACGGGTCGGCTCGATGTACGCGCCGGAGCAATACGGGCCGGTCTCAGCCAGTTGGGCTGCGGTCAGCTTGTCGCGAGGCACCCAGTCCAGGTGGCTGTAGTCGGCACTGCGCGAACGCAGGCCACGGCCCTTGGACTCGGTGACCAGGGTGGTCTTCGGCTCGGCCGCAGCGGTGCCGCCAGCATCGGCTTGCGCCGTGCTGCCAGCGGCGCTGACGGCTGCACCGTCGTGCACCGGGCGCGGTGGTAACGGGGCTGCGGCGGTTTTTGGCGCGCAATCCCAGGCACCCGAAGCAGAGACTGAGCAGTCATACTGTTCCGCGGCGACCACGAATGAGGTGGCGAAAGGTTGCATGGCCAGCAGACTGCCGGTTACCAGCAACGGAAATTTTCTACGAAACGCGGGGGATTTCAATGCCATCTTATTAGTCCGGGCTTCCTGCGTGCCATCTGCCCGCGGTTTGGGCCGCACGCCTCTCGATGGTCTGAAAAAGATGCGTGATAATAAAGCATGACCCGCTTGACGGCTAGCGCCGTCGGAGACCCTTGTAATGCCCGAGCAAGATCTACGTTTACAACAGCTGAAAGTTTGGCTGGATGAGCAGTTGCCGATCCTTTTCAACGCTCAGGACTGGGGTGTCGTACCTCCGGCCACATTGACCGCGGCCAGCAGCGACGCGAGGTTCAGGCGTTATTTCCGGTGGGAGGGCGGCGGTCGCACGTTCGTCGTCATGGACGCTCCACCGCCAC
>NZ_VBVZ01000724.1 GCF_005863185.1 Pseudomonas edaphica | reverse complement strand
TACTCGAACTGGTACAGGGGCAAGGCGCGACAGTCGGTGATCGAAAGGCCGGCCTGGATTTTCTCCGGGTAAGGCACGAAGAGACCGTGGCCGGCGTAGCTCATTAGCGCTGGCGAAAACTGCACCTGGGACTGGATCACATAACCGCGCTTGAGCAGGCGCGGCAAAAAGGTGCCGAGGTCGCTGTAGCCCAAGCGGCGATCGAACGGGCCGGCGCCGGGGTAAACCATTGCCTGGCTGGGGCCGGGTTCCAGCCGGTAGGTGAGGTCGTGGGCCAGCCGGCTCAGTTGCCGGGCTTGCAGTGCGGATGTGCGTATCTCTTTGGCGGCGGCGAACCCAAGCGCAATCACCACCATCAACACAATCAGCCAGAACAGGCGACGTATGTAACGGGGCCTGGGTTTATTTTTGGGTAAAGGCGCTGGGTCCGAACTGCCTTGTAATTTCGCAGCCTTGGTCGATTCGGTTTGCCACAGTGCGCCCATAGTCGATTGATCCTGCACGCAGATTGATCGGACTTGCCTGAAGCTTAGTCGCTGGGCGACGGGTGTGAGGGAATTGTGGTTGGGTAGTCGGAATCTTCTTGGATGGCGTGTGAATGCAGGGTGGGTTGCGACGTTTTGTCGCTCAGCGCAGGTAATATGCTCCTGTAAAGTGGCTTTTTAGCCGGGTCTTTCACTGAATTGCATGGTTTTTATAGTGAAAGACCCTGGTCCCGGCTTTTTATACTGCACGTCCCGCCGATCTTGCCCGGCAAGAAGGGCCCGTCCATGAGGCGGCCCCGGTTTCAACAAGGGCACAGGCTTACCGGCCTGGCCCCGGAAACTCGACGGACAATCCAATAACAAAATGAGGTTGTTTCCCTATGCCTGTCGGCAAACCACTGCCCCCTGGCGAGACCGCTCAAGGCGGCCCGCTCAAACGTGAACTGGGTGAACGACACATCCGTTTGATGGCGCTCGGCGCCTGTATCGGTGTCGGCCTGTTCCTCGGTTCGGCCAAGGCCATCGAGATGGCCGGCCCGGCAATCATGCTCTCCTACATCATCGGCGGCCTGGCCATTCTGGTGATCATGCGCGCCCTTGGTGAGATGGCCGTGCACAACCCGGTAGCCGGCTCGTTCAGCCGTTATGCCCAGGATTACCTCGGCCCGTTGGCGGGCTTTCTCACAGGTTGGAACTATTGGTTCCTGTGGCTGGTGACCTGTGTCGCGGAAATCACCGCCGTGGCGGTGTACATGGGTGTCTGGTTCCCCGACACGCCGCGCTGGATCTGGGCCCTGGCGGCGCTGATCAGCATGGGCACGATCAACCTGATCGCCGTCAAAGCCTTTGGTGAGTTCGAGTTCTGGTTTGCGCTGATCAAGATCGTCACGATTATTGCCATGGTGATCGGCGGCGTCGGCATCATTGCATTCGGCTTCGGTAATGACGGCGTGGCCTTGGGTATTTCCAACCTGTGGGCTCACGGCGGCTTCATGCCCAATGGCGTGCAGGGCGTGTTGATGTCCTTGCAGATGGTGATGTTCGCCTACCTGGGCGTCGAGATGATCGGCCTGACCGCCGGTGAAGCACGCAACCCACAGAAGACTATTCCAAGCGCCATCGGCTCGGTGTTCTGGCGCATCCTGCTGTTCTACGTCGGTGCGCTGTTCGTGATCCTGTCGATCTACCCGTGGAACGAAATCGGCACCCAGGGCAGCCCGTTCGTGATGACCTTTGAACGTTTGGGCATCAAGACCGCCGCAGGCATCATCAATTTCGTGGTGATCACCGCCGCGCTGTCGTCCTGCAACGGCGGCATCTTCAGCACCGGGCGCATGCTCTACAGCCTGGCGCAGAACGGCCAGGCGCCGGCGACTTTCGGCACCACCTCCAGCAATGGCGTACCGCGCAAGGCGCTGCTGCTGTCGATCTTTGCCTTGCTGCTGGGCGTGTTGCTCAACTACCTGGTACCTGACCAGGTGTTTGTGTGGGTGACCTCCATCGCCACCTTCGGCGCGATCTGGACCTGGCTGATGATTCTGCTGGCCCAGCTCAAGTTCCGTAAAGGCCTGAGCCCGGCCGAAGCGGCGGGCCTCAAATACCGCATGTGGCTGTACCCGGTCAGTTCCTACCTGGCGCTGGCGTTCCTGGTGCTGGTGGTGGGCCTGATGGCGTACTTCCCGGATACGCGGGTGGCGCTGTATGTGGGGCCTGCGTTCCTGGTGCTGCTGACCGTGCTGTATTACGTGTTCAAGTTGCAGCCGACCAATGCGGCGGCACGCTCCGTCGCCTGACGGCCTGGCGCACAACAAAAAGCCCCTTGATCGGGGCTTTTTGTTTTCAGGCGGCGGCCATGCGTGTCGATTGGTCCAGCCGTTTGTTGAACTCCAGCCAGGCGCCCAACATCGCCATCAAGCCAGCGCCCACAAGCGCGGTAAAAATTTGCATGGCAAAGGCATCGCCGGCCATGGCGTTGACCATGTCCGCCAACGGCGCCAACAACACGCCAAGGCAGAACACTTCCAGCGAAAAGCGGCCCATCCGGCAGGTCTGCTGTGCCAGCCAGTTTTGCGTCCAGGCACGCCCCGGCAACAGTTTGGCGGTGACATAGGCCAAGGCCAAAAAATGCAGCAGACGCACCGGCGACAGGTCGGTCTTGCTGATCGGGTACAACAGTTCGCTGAGCGCGTGCGGCATCAGTGCGTCATGCACCTCGGGCCAGCGCCAGCCGATCGTGATCACGCCGGCCATCAATGCATAGGTCGCGGCCATCATGAACAACGGCTGCCGCAGCAGTGGCCGATGCTCCTGCGCGCGGGGTTGTTGCCCATGAATCGCCGCCGCGCCGCCCAGCACGAACAGGAAC
>NZ_VBVZ01000723.1 GCF_005863185.1 Pseudomonas edaphica | reverse complement strand
CCGCCGCCGTCCCCAGCCAGATCAGCACCAATACCGCCAGCATCAGCGGGCGAATGGTGCGCTGGCTGCTTTGGGCCGCCGTGGGCCAGCCTTGCAGGCGTGAGGCTAACGGCGCGGCGGTGTAGCCGCAGACCGACGCCAGCACCTCGGGGTCAGCGACGTTATCCCGCTGAGCCAGGGCAATGCTCTGTGAGTTCAAGGCGCGCCAGCCCAGGCGATCACCCAGCCAGCCGCCCAACCCCAGCAATGGCGCTTGCAGGTATCGGCCTGCGCGCCAGCCTTGAGCGACGCGCAGGTGATCAATGACTTGAGCGAGCCGCATCGGTGCTGGCCCCACCAACGGCAGTACCAATGATTCGGCAGGCCACTGGCGCAACACGGCCAGCACCGCGCCGACCAGGTCGTCGATATGCACCGGCTGCAGTTGAGCGTTGAGGTCCAGCAATGGAATCAGCGGCCAGGGCGACAGCCCCGCCAACCAGGCACTGCTGGCGCCCCCCTCGCCCACCACCAGCGAAGGCCGCAGCACCACGGCGGGTACGCCAAGGCTCAGCAGATAGTCGTCAGCAGCGCCTTTGCTGGCAAGAAATGGCACATCCGATTGCGCTGAGGCGCCGAGGGCTGAGATCTGCAACACTCGCACACCGTGATGGGCGGCCAGATCAAACAGCGCGCGGGCGCCCTGATCCTGGACGCGGCTCAGCTCGGCCGCATCCACGCTCAGCAACCCCGCCGCATTGATGACTAAATCGACCGACTCAGGAAACACCCAGCAACCTGAGTCGGCAGCCAACCGGCCCAAATCCAGCGCCTGCCATTGCACCCCTGGCCAGCCCTGACATCGAGGCTTGCGACACGTCGCGATCACACTGTGCCCAGCCTGCTGCAGGGCGCGCAGCAAGTGGCCACCGACAAAGCCGGTGGCGCCGACAAGCAGAATATTCATACGGTTAAACCGGCTTGGCGCCCATCAACCCGGCAATCGCTACAAACCCCACCAGGCTGACCACCGCCAGCACCAGGGTGAAATTCAGGCTACCGCCCTCGCCCTTACGCAGGCGATTAAGCCGCGCCACCAGCCAGAACCACGCCAGTGCCGCCACGGTGTAGAGAATGCTGGAACCCAAAATCCAGGTTTGCCCCAGCGGCCAGCCGAGCAGATGCACCAGCCACCAGCCGGTGAACGGCATGCTGACCACGCAAACGCCCATCAGCAACCACACGAACGCCCACGGGCGTTGCACGGTAACCGCCGGGCCGGCGCTGCGTTTGCGCCAGGCCAGTACCGCCAGCCCGAGGCCGCTGAGCAACAGCAACACGGTGGCGGTGATGTGAATAACCTTGAGGGTGGTCAGCGTTTCCATGGTCTTGATTCCTTAAAGGCCGCCCAGTCAGCGTAGTCGCTCAACCGAGGAACAGCTGGTAAGCCGGGTTTTCGCTTTCATCCCAATACGGGTAGCCGATTTCTGCCAATGCGGCCGGCACCAGGTGGCGCTCGTCTGTCGGCACTTGCAGGCCTGCGACCACACGGCCGTCGGCTGCGCCGTGGTTGCGATAGTGGAACATCGAGATGTTCCAGCGCCCGCCTAATTTGTTAAGAAAGTTGAACAGCGCGCCCGGACGCTCGGGGAATTCGAAGCGAAACACCAGCTCGTCGCTGACTTTGGCTGCATGGCCACCCACCATATGGCGAATGTGCAACTTGGCCAGCTCGTTTTCGGTCAGGTCCAGCACCGGGAAACCCTGGCTTGTGAGGCTGGCGATCAACGCGCTGCGCGGGTCGTTTTCCGGGTGAGTCTGCACACCCACGAAGATGTGCGCCTCGCGGCCGGAGTGGTAGCGGTAGTTGAATTCGGTGATCTGGCGCTTGCCCACGGCCTCGCAGAACGCCTTGAAGCTGCCCGGTTGCTCGGGGATGGTCACGGCGATGATGGCTTCGCGGCCTTCACCCAGCTCGGCGCGCTCGGCCACATGGCGCAGGCGGTCGAAGTTGACGTTGGCGCCGGAGTCGATGGCCACCAGGGTCTGCCCGGTCACGCCACGGGTTTCCACGTATTTCTTGATACCCGCCACGCCCAGCGCACCCGCAGGCTCGGTGATGGAGCGGGTGTCGTCGTAGATGTCCTTGATGGCCGCGCAGATTTCGTCGGTGCTGACGGTGATCACTTCGTCTACATAGTCTTTGCAGATATCAAAGGTGTGCTGGCCGATCTGCGCCACCGCCACGCCATCAGCAAAGATGCCGACCGTTGGCAGCACCACGCGCTCGCCTGCGGCCATGGCGGCTTGCAGGCAGTTGGAGTCATCCGGCTCGACGCCGATGATCTTGATTTCCGGGCGCAGGTATTTCACATACGCCGCAATCCCGGCGATCAGCCCGCCGCCGCCCACGGGTACAAAAATCGCGTCCAAAGGCCCAGGGTGCTGGCGCAGAATCTCCATCGCCACGGTGCCCTGCCCGGCAATGGTGTGTGGATCATCGTAAGGGTGAATGTAAACGTAGCCTTTTTCGTCGACCAGTTTCAGCGAGTAGGCCAGGGCTTCCGGGAAGGAATCACCGTGCAGCACCACTTTGCCGCCACGCGAGCGCACGCCTTCGACCTTGATCTCCGGCGTGGTCTTGGGCATCACGATGGTGGCTTTCACCCCCAGCACCTTGGCCGCCAGGGCCAGGCCCTGGGCGTGGTTGCCCGCAGAAGCGGTGACCACGCCGCGCGCGCGTTCTTCGGCGCTCAGTTGGGTCAGCTTGTTGTAGGCACCGCGAATCTTGAACGAGAACACCGGCTGCAAGTCTTCACGCTTGAGCCAGACCTTGTTGCCCAGCCGCTCGGAGAGCTGGCGCGCGGTCTGCAAGGG
>NZ_VBVZ01000722.1 GCF_005863185.1 Pseudomonas edaphica | reverse complement strand
CATATCGTTGCCGTCCCACCACCGCATATCGGTGGCATGTATTGGCTGTTTGTCAAACTCAAGACCGACTGCGGCATTGAAGGTGTCGGTGAGATTTACGCCGCCACCCTTGGTCCCAAGGCCATGCTGCCGATCATCGAGGATGTGTTCGAGCGCTACCTGCTCAACCACGACCCGCACCACATCGAGCGGTTTTTCCGCCAGGCTTATTCGAGCGGTTTCACCCAGCGCCCGGACCTGACCATGATGGGCGTGGTCAGCGGCCTGGAAATGGCGTGCTGGGACATCATCGGCAAAGCCGCCAACAAGCCGGTCTATGAGCTGCTGGGTGGCAAGGTCAACGAGCGCCTGCGTTCCTACACCTACCTGTACCCGGTCAACAGCAAGGGCGAGTACGACTACGACGACCCGGACCTGGCCGCCGAGTGCGCCATCGAGAATATGAACAAAGGCTTCACCGCCGTGAAGTTCGACCCGGCCGGCCCGTACACCGCGTACTCCGGCCACCAGATTTCGCTGGAAGTGCTGGAGCGTTGCGAGACTTTCTGCTGCAAGATCCGCGAGGCGGTGGGCGACAAGTGCGACCTGTTGTTCGGCACCCATGGGCAGATGGTGCCGTCATCGGCGATCCGCCTGGCCAAGCGCCTGGAGAAATACGACCCGCTGTGGTTCGAAGAACCGGTGCCGCCTGGCCAGGAAGACGCGATGGCCCAGGTCGCGGCCAAGACCAGCATCCCGATTGCCACCGGCGAGCGCCTGACCACCAAGTACGAGTTTTTCAAACTGCTGCAGGCCGGCGGCGCGTCGATCCTGCAAATGAACGTGGCGCGTTGCGGCGGGCTGCTGGAGGCGAAGAAGATCGCGAGCATGGCAGAAGCCTATTACGCGCAAATCGCGCCGCACTTGTACAACGGGCCGATCGGCGCGGCGGCGAGTTTCCAGCTGGCCACGTGCACGCCGAACTTCCTGATCCAGGAAAGCATCATGACCTGGGGCGGTTTCCACGCCGAAGTGCTGACCACGCCGCTGCAATGGGAGGACGGCTACATCATCCCGTCCACCGAACCGGGCCTGGGCGTGGAGCTGAACATGGACGTGGTGCGCAAACACACACCGTACACCGGCGAGCGTTTGCACCTGCAGATGGCGCCGACGCCAGCTGACGTCAAAGACACTTCGCCCGCCAAGGGCTGATAAAAACGACTTACGCGGTAACCGTGAATGACATATGACTACATCATCGCCGGCGCGGGTGCTGCCGGCTGCGTTCTGGCCAACCGGCTTTCCGCTTCGGGCGAATACTCGGTGTTGCTGCTGGAAGCCGGTGGCAAAGACAGTTCCTGGTGGTTCAAGATCCCGGTCGGATTCGCCAAGATGTATTACAACCCGACCTTTAACTGGATGTACTACAGCCAGCCGCAAAAACACTTGGCTGGCCGGGAAATCTATGCGCCGCGCGGCAAGGTGCAGGGCGGTTCGGGTTCGATCAACGCCATGATCTACGTGCGCGGTCAGGCCCATGACTTCAATGACTGGGCGGCCAACGGTAACGACGGTTGGGGTTTCAAGGATGTACTGCCGTACTTCCGCAAACTGGAAAATCACCCGCTGGGCGACACCGAGTACCACGGTGGCAGCGGCCCCATCAGCATCACACCGATGAAGGGCCAGACCCACCCGATTTGTGACGTGTTCCTCAAGGGCTGCGAACAGCTCGGCTACGGCCTCAGTGATGACTTCAATGGCCCCCATTTCGAAGGCGCGGGCCTGTATGACGTCAACACCCGCAATGGCGAGCGCTGCTCAAGCAGCTTTGCGCATTTGCATCCGGCGCTCAGTCGCACGAACCTGACCGTGGAGTTGCATGCACTGGTTGATCGTGTGCTGTTTGATGACCAGCAACGCGCCAGCGGGATTCGCGTGTCCCAAAAGGGCGTGGTGCGCACCTTTAAGGCACGCAAGGAAGTGATCCTTTGCGCGGGTGCCGTCGACACGCCGAAGATCCTGCAACTGTCCGGCGTGGCCGATCAGCAACTGCTGGCTGAACACGGCATCCCACTGGTCAAGCACCTGCCGGCCGTAGGTGAAAACCTGCAGGACCACTTGTGCGCCAGCTACTACTACAAGGCCAATATCCCCACCCTCAACGACGAACTCAGCTCTTTGTTCGGCCAGCTGAAACTGGGCCTGAAATACCTGTTCACTCGTAAGGGCGCGTTGGCGATGAGCGTCAACCAGGCCGGTGGTTTCTTTCGCGGCAACGACCAGCAGGCGGACCCGAACCTGCAGTTGTACTTTAACCCGCTGTCGTACCAGATTCCGAAAAACAACAAGGCCAGCCTCAAGCCCGAGCCGTATTCCGGTTTCCTGCTGTGCTTCAACCCGTGCCGGCCGACCAGTCGTGGCACCATCCGCATCGCCTCGAACAACCCGCGGGATGCGGCGTTGATCGATCCGAACTATCTGAGTACGCAAAAGGACATTGACGAAGTCATCCAGGGCAGCCGCTTGATGCGCAAGATCATGCAGGCACCTGCGCTCAAAGGCATCACGGTGGCCGAGGTGTTGCCCGGCGCGGCCGTGCAGAGCGACGAGCAGATGCTGCAATACTTCCGCGAAAACAGCGGCTCGATCTACCACCTGTGCGGCTCCTGTGCGATGGGCTCGGACCCGCAGGTGTCGGTGGTGGACAAGCGCTTGAAGGTGCACGGGTTGCACGGCTTGCGCATTGTGGACGCGTCGATTTTCCCGAATGTGACCTCGGGTAACACCCATGCGGCGGTATTGATGGTGGCGGAGAAGGGCGCCGACCTCATACTTGAGGATGCCTGAATGTGGGAGCTGGCTTGCCTGCGATAGCGGCGG
>NZ_VBVZ01000721.1 GCF_005863185.1 Pseudomonas edaphica | reverse complement strand
CGCTGGTTGCTCGCGGTCGGTCATGAAGCCAGGCGTGACCCCCTCGCCATCAAACCAGCTGTCCCATGACTCACCGGCTGGGGTGATGATTCTGGCTCTTCCGATAGAGATAACATCTACGCGCTTTACATCGTCCGGCATGGCAGCAGCTTTTGGCAAACGTACCGCTTGGCTGCGGTTGCTTTGGAATACAGAACCTTGGTCCATGATGGCCTACCTCTAGTGATCGTTTAATATCGCAACGCTACACCACAGCCTGGATATGTCAACGGGATATACATTTCGTTACGGGTCGAACCGCTGGTCATACCCTGCATTCACGAAAACACCAAAGAGCATTTGAATTTGATAAAAAATTCACTCTTCGCGCCAAAAACGTTAATGGCTTACTGAGAGGTGATGCAGGTAGGTGGGGTCGGCAGGTTGACCGAGGCGATCCCATCGCTGCCTCGCTGGGGCTCGAGAGCTCCCACATTTGAGCTTTGTTGACGCTTAGGCCGGCGTCTTCAGGTCCACGCCCAGCGCCGTTGCAAAGGCTTTCACCATCGGGCTTCTCGGCGCGTTGTGGCGCAGGATAAGGTTGAATGCCGTGCTCAGGTGAACCTGTTCCGGGCACAGTGCGCGCAGGCGCCCCTCCCTGACCAATGGCGCGGCGTAGTGTTCCGGCAGGAAGCCTAAGAAGCGGCCGGTGAGGATCAGGATGGCGACGGCTTCCACCTGTGAGGCCGAGGCAGACTGGCTGTCGTAGGTGACGAAGTTGGCTTTGTCGCGATGGATCGCGTACCGGTGGTTGACCACTTCGTATTGGCGCAGCACGTCTGGGGTGATGTCGCTCGCGTTGAACAGCGGGTGTCCTACGGCGCAGTAGGCGTGGGCTTTTTCTTCGTAGAGGGGGAAGTAGTCGAATTCTTCACGGCGCTGGTACACCGGCACGATACCGACGATCAGCCGCCCCTCCACCACGCCGCGTTCAACTTCGTCGAGTTGCGAGGCATGTAGACGCAATCTAATTTTTGGCGATTCGCTGTGTAATTTCCCCAGCGCGGTAATTAGCGGCGAATTAACGTCGGACACGGTGTTATCAATTACACCGACACTAAGGTCACCAATAAGCTCGTTTTGCGCCGAACTAAGCTTGTCGCGAAAACTGTCTACCGAGGTAAATAACTCGATGGACGCTTGATACACTAACTTGCCTTCTTCGGTCAGGCCGAACCCTTCGCGGCCCCGCGTACACAGGCGCATGCCAATGCGAATTTCGAGGTCGGAGATCTGTTTGCTGATGGCCGCCAGGCCCACGTTCAGCTCGTTTTGCGCGGCGCTGAAGCCGCCGGCTTCGACCACGGCCATGAACACGCGCAGCAGTTTGAAGTCCAGCCCGCTCAGTTGCAGGGGCGGTCGTGTGCCGGGTTTTGGCGGCATGTTTCCAGAAGTGGAAAGTGGGGTTTCCATAATACGCGTTGACCTCAAGTGCCATATTCAACAGGCTTCAACCCAGTCCTTGAACATAGCCAGGCGGCGATAATGAACATAAACATCCGCCCTTGGCAACCTTGAATACGGCGCGTCAGACGCTGGTTCAGTCTAGTTGAAATCTTATTTTTACTGCCTCCGACTCTTCTAAAAACATGCGTGAGGAATACCGATGTCCCAGCCCACCGACCGCCTTTGGGGCGCTCGTTTCAAGACCGGTCCGTCTGCTGCCTTGGCCGCGTTGTCGCGTTGCCCTGAGCGTTATTTCCGCCTGACGCCCTACGACCTCGCTGGTTCGCGTGCCCATGCCCGTGAGTTGCAGCGCGCCGGTTTGCTGGATGAGTCGGAGACCTTGCGTACCCTTGAGGCCCTGGACCGTATCGGTGAGGATTTCGCCGCCGGGCGCCTGCATCCAACCCTGGATGACGAGGACGTGCACACCTTTATCGAACGCGTATTGACCGAGCGCCTGGGCGCCTTGGGCGGCAAGTTGCGCGCCGGGCGTTCGCGTAACGATCAGACCGCCAATGACCTGCGCCTTTTCCTGCGCGACCATGCGCGCACCCTCACCACCGAGGTGTTGGGCTTGCAGCAGGCGCTGGTGGAGCAGGCCGAGCAACACATCGACAGCATTTGCCCAGGGTTCACCCATTTGCAGCAGGCGCAACCGATTGTGTTTGCCCATCACTTGTTGGCCCACGCCCAGTCGATGTTGCGTGATGTGCAACGGTTGGTGGATTGGGATGCGCGTACGGCGTTGTCGCCGTTGGGTGCGG
Organism: Pseudomonas edaphica; assembly: GCF_005863185.1. Lineage (GTDB taxonomy): Bacteria > Pseudomonadota > Gammaproteobacteria > Pseudomonadales > Pseudomonadaceae > Aquipseudomonas > Aquipseudomonas edaphica. The sequence goes on along the minus strand of NZ_VBVZ01000721.1, from coordinate 621 downwards.
CGGCGATGGCCGGTTCTGCCATTGCACGCCAGCCTGAGCATTCGGCCAAGGAGATGGGCTACACCGGGCCGTGCGAAAACTCCATTGATGCCGTGGCCAGCCGTGACCATGTGGCGGAATTCCTGTTTGTGGCGGGCATGCTCGGGGTGAATATTTCGCGGCTGTCGGAGGAGTTTTGCCTGTGGTCGTCGCGCCAGTTTCGCTGGGTGGTGCTGGACGATGCCTACGCCACCGGCAGCTCGATCATGCCGCAGAAAAAGAACCCGGACATTGCCGAACTGGCGCGGGGCAAGGCTGGGCGTTTGATTGGCAACCTGACCGGGTTGATGTCGACGCTCAAGTCGTTGCCGCTCTCGTACAACCGCGATTTGAGTGAAGACAAACACAGTGTGTTGGACAGCGTCGACACCTTGCTGCTGGTGCTGCCGGCGATGGCCGGGATGGTGGCGACCATGAAGGTGCAGGTGGAGGAGCTGCGCAGGCAAGCGCCGATGGGCTTCACCTTGGCAACTGAGGTGGCGGATTGGCTGGCTACCCGTGGCGTGCCGTTTAAAGAGGCGCATGAGATTACCGGCGCGTTGGTGCAAGCCTGTGAGCAGCATGAGATTGAGTTGTGGGAAG
>NZ_VBVZ01000720.1 GCF_005863185.1 Pseudomonas edaphica | reverse complement strand
TGGGCCAGGCGCTCTATGTGCTGCCCGACGATCACCAGGTGTTCGTCGGGCAGCACATAGAGCGCCTGGCCCCAATGGCCGAGGGCGGCGAAGGTGTCGGCAGGCGCATCGGGCCAGGGTCTTGGGGCACCTTGTACGTCGAGGTTGAGCCACCATTGCCCGCCGGGGACGGCGTCGTCCTGGCCGGCCTTGTATTTATCGAATGGCTGGCGGTTGAAGGCGACCCACTCTTTAGGCAGCAACTGCTGCTCTCCCCAACGACCGTCGCGCGCTATCAGTAGGCCGACCCGCGCCAAATCGCGAGCGGTGAGGTAGGCATAGGACGAGGCGACGAAGGTTTCGTCGGCGTCGGTTTCCCAGGTGGCGTTGTGAATGCCCAGCGGCTTGAACAGCGCGTCCCACGGGTAACTCATATAGGCCTTGTGGCCGAGCATGCCTTTGAGGGCGGCGGACAAAATATTGCTGTCGCCGCTGGAATAACGAAAGGCCTGGCCCGGTGCGGCGGCGGCCTCGGTGCCTGCGGCAAACTCGGCCATATCGCTGCGGCCACGGGTGTAGAGCATCGCCACCACCGAGGAATTGAGTGGGGCGTATTCGTAGTCTTCCTGCCAGTCCAGGGCCGAGGCCCAGTGCAGCAGGTCGGCCATGGTGACTTTGGGGTGCTGTTTCATCGGCGGGTAAAAACGCGCGGCCGGGTCATTCAGTTTGAAGCGATTTTCGCCGTAGGCCACGCCGAGCACAGTGGCCATCAGGCTTTTGCTCACTGACCAGGTCAGGTGCGGCGTGCTGGCGGTGTTAGGCGCGCCGTAGCGTTCATAGATGATCACGCCATCGCGGATCACCAGCAGCGCGTCGGTGCGGATGCCTTTACGAGTGGCGTCGTCACGGGGTGGAAAAGCATAGGCATTCAGTGCATCGACCGCCGGGCCTTCGAGCGGCGCGCCCTTGGCCCATTCCTTGTCCGGCCAGGTGTCGGCGTGGGCGGCAGCGGTGACTAACAGCAGGGCAACGCACAACAGGCCTCGGACCATGGACGCAAACTCAAGGGGGCTTTCAAGCCCGCGAGCCTAGCCCAGGCGCATGACAGATTTGCGACAGGAAGGCCTGTCATCCAAGCGTCACCATAACTTCATGGAGCTGACACCGAGCCTACATAGCCTGAGTTTGGACAAACAAGTCGACCGGCCGGTAAGTGGCCGGCACTCGGAGATTCGCCATGACTCAGATCGCCCGCATCAGCGACACCGGCAATGAACGCCGTCTGCAAGCCGAACGCCTGGTTGGCGCCAAGGCTTTGCAGGAAGCCCAGGCCCTGCGTTTCAACGTGTTCAGCGGCGAGTTCAACGCCAAGCTGAAAGGCGCGGAACAGGGTCTGGACATGGATGACTATGATGTTCACTGCAGCCATATAGGCGTGCGGGATTTGAACAGCGGTCGACTGGTGGCCACCACCCGTTTGCTCGACCACCAGGCCGCCAGCACCTTGGGCCGGTTCTACAGCGAAGAAGAATTCAGCCTGCACGGCTTGCTGCACTTGCAAGGCCCGATCCTGGAGATCGGCCGCACCTGCGTCGACCCGGCCTATCGCAACGGCGGCACCATCGCGGTGTTGTGGGGCGAGTTGGCCGAAGTCCTCAACCAAGGCGGTTACAGCTACCTGATGGGTTGCGCGAGCATCCCGATGCACGACGGTGGCATCCAGGCTCACGCGATCATGCAGCGCCTGCGCGAACGCTACCTGTGCAACGAGCACCTGCGCGCCGAACCGAAAAAACCACTGCCGGCGCTGGACCTGCCGTCCAACGTCATCGCGGAAATGCCGCCGCTGCTCAAAGCCTATATGCGCCTGGGTGCGAAGATCTGCGGCGAGCCGTGCTGGGATGAAGACTTCCAGGTGGCCGACGTGTTCATCCTGCTCAAGCGCGATGAGTTGTGCCCGCGCTACGCCCGCCACTTCAAGGCGGCCATGTGATGAGCCGCCTGCGCGTGTACGGGCGCATTGCCCGGGTGCTGCTGGTGGTGGCGCTGGGGTTGAGCATGGCCAGTGTGTTTGGTGTATTCGAACGCATGGGCATTGCCAACTCGATGGTGCGGCGCCAGCGTTGGTCGCGTTTTTTTATGGCACGGCTGACTAACGCCCTGCCCTTTCGCGTGACGGTACACGGTGAGCTGCCGACGCAGCCGATGCTGTGGGTAAGCAATCACGTGTCCTGGACCGACATTCCGCTGCTCGGCGCGGTGGCGCCGATGTCGTTTTTGTCCAAGGCCGAAGTGCGCACCTGGCCGGTGGCCGGCTGGTTGGCGGCCAAGGCCGGCAGCTTGTTTATTCGCCGCGGCTCAGGCGACAGCCAGTTGATCCGCAAGCAGATGACTCGCCATCTGGAGCAACAGCATCCGCTGCTGATGTTCCCCGAAGGCACCACCACTGATGGGCGCAGCCTGCGTACGTTCCACGGGCGTTTGCTGGCCAGTGCGATTGATGCGGATGTGTCGCTGCAACCGGTAGCGATTCGTTATTTGCGTGATGGGCAGGTGGATGCGTTGGCACCGTTTATTGGCGATGACGATTTGCTCTCGCACCTGATGCGTCTGTTCAGTAATGACCAGGGTGATGTGGAGATTCATGTGCTCCAGCCGATTGCCTGTGCCGGGCAGGAACGTGCGGCGCTGGCGTATCAGGCGCAGCAGGCGGTGCAGAAAGCGTTGTTTGGGCCGTTGCCGGAAGTTGAGCAGGTGGCGGCTCGACCTGCATTTGCGGCCTGAGATGAACTGAACACCGGTTCAAATGTGGGAGCTGGCTTGCCTGCGATAGCGGTGGGTCAGCCACATCTCTTTCAACTGACAGACTGCTATCGCAGGCAAGCCAGCTC
>NZ_VBVZ01000071.1 GCF_005863185.1 Pseudomonas edaphica | reverse complement strand
GTTGTCTGCATCGCAGGCAAGCCAGCTCCCACACTAGCCCTCCCCCACATTTTTGCTTGGGTTTCAGTTTTAGGCGCTTGCGAGTTCCGACTTATCGGCTCTCGGCCGCGCCAGCCAGTAACCCAACACCGCCAGCGGCGCAGTCGCCAGCATCACAATCACGGTGATCAACAGCGGCTGGTCGATCAACGACGACACCAGCAGACTGCTCAGAAAGCACAGGCCCAACTGCAGGGTGTTCTGCAGCGCCGCTGCCTTGCCGGAATTTTCCGCAAAGGGCATCAACGCATTCGCCACCACGATGGGGTAACTCGCACCGTTGACCAACGCCATCAGGCAGAACGGAATCAACAAGGTGGTCAGGGTCGGCACGGTCAAGGTCGCAACCAGGTACAACGCCACCATGCTGATGCAATAGGCCACCAGCAACCACGGCAGCAGGGTTTTGCCCTGGTAATGCTGCAAGGCACTGCGACAGCTGTAACCGCCGACCAGAAAGGACAAGGTCGGCAACACATAACTCAAGCCGATGTCATTCGGGCTGTAACCCATGTCGCCAAGGATGAACGGCGACGCGGTGAGCCAGGCGAAGAAGCTGGCTGAACAGGCGGCGAAGATCATCACATTGCCGGTAAACACCCGGGAGGTCAGCAACTGCCCATAGCCCAGGCGCGAAGGTTCGCCCTCCTCGGCCCGACGTTTCGGCATTTTGCGCAGCAGCAACGTCGGCAACAGCAACAGCACTGACACGCCCAGCAATACCGCGAAAATCGCCTGCCAGCCAAAGTGGTTCAGCACCATCGCGCCCAACAGCGGCGCCAACGCCGGTGACAGCGACATCAGCGGCATGATGCTGGCGAACACACGGTGGGCCTTGTCGGCCGGGTAACGGTCAATCACCAGCGCCTGCCAACTCACGGCGGCGGAACACACGCCAATCGCCTGCATAAACCGCAACGCCAATAACTGCGGCGCCGTCTCGACCCAGAACATCCCGGCGCAGCCCAGCACAAACAGGCTCAGCCCGGCGAGCAGCACCGGCTTGCGCCCCAGGCGATCGGACAACGGCCCCCACAGCAACTGCCCGAGCGCAAAGCCGGCGAGGAAAATACTCAAGCTGGCGCCCACCGCGCCCGCACTGATCTGCAACTGCTCGCCCATGGCGCCAAACGCCGGCAAGTACATGTCCATGGCCAGATAACCGAGCATGCTCAGCCCCGCCAGATACCAGGTGAAACCAAAAGAATTTTTCATTGAAGCCTTGTGGATGCTGCCATCAAACTATTTGCTGACTGGCGCCCATTATGAAGCTGACAGGCTGTGTGTGAAGCGATAATAATTGGACACTTGAATCAAATATTTTGAAGGCAACTGCTATGTGGTCCGAATACTCCCTGGATGTAGTCGATGCCGTGGCACGCCATGGCAGCTTCAGCGCCGCCGCCCAGGAATTGCACCGCGTGCCGTCAGCCATCAGCTATACGGTGCGCCAGTTGGAGGAATGGTTGGCGGTGCCGCTGTTTGTGCGCCGCCATCGCGATGTGGAGCTGACCCCCGCCGGCCGTCTATTTATAGACGAAGCGCGCGGGGTGATGAAAAAAATGCTCGGCACCCGGCGTTTGTGCCAACAGGTGGCCAATGGCTGGAGCGGCCAGTTGAAGGTCGCGGTGGACTCCATCGTCAAACCCCAGCGCTGCCGGCAACTGGTGCTGGATTTTTATCGGCAATTCCCTGAGGTGGAATTGCTGCTCGAATACGAGGTGTACAACGGCGTGTGGGACGCCCTGGCCGATGAGCGCACCGACATTGTGATCGGTGCCACCAGCGCAGTGCCGGTGGCCAGCCGCTTCACGTTTCGGGACATGGGCCTGCTCAACTGGCTGTGTGTGGTCAGCGCCCAGCACCCGCTGGCAAGCGTCAACGGCTTGCTCAGTGACGACCAACTGCGCCCGTTCGCCTCGCTGTGCATGACCGACACCTCGCGCAACCTGCCCAAGCGTGACACCTGGACCCTGGATAACCAGCGCCGTTTGGTCGTGCCCAACTGGGCCTCGGCACTCGATTGCCTGCGCGATGGGCTGTGCGTGGGCATGGCGCCGGCTCATCAGGTATTGCCGTGGGTCGAGCGTGGCGACCTGGTGGCGCTGCAACTGAGCCGACCGTTTCCGGCCAGCCCGTCGTGTGTGGCGTGGGCGCAGGATAAGTTGTCGCCGGCGATGAGTTGGTTATTGGAGTACCTGGGTGATACCGAAACCATGAACCAGGAATGGCTCAATGGCCCGGATCTCTGAATATCACGCCGATCCAATGTGGGAGCTGGCTTGCCTGCGATAGCGGTGTGTCAGCCACTGTAGTTGGCACAGACAGTCAGCTATCGCAGGCAAGCCAGCTCCCACAGTTTGATCCGGTTTCAATCCAGGAGACGGGTGATGGCCCGCACGATCATCTCAACCTCTTTGCCATCCAGCGTCAGCGGCGGCAACAGGCGGATGATCTTGCCCCGGGTCACATTGATCAGCAGCCCATGCTCCTGGGCCGCACGCTGGGCCAGGTCACGATAAGGCCTGGCCAGCTCGATGCCGACCATCAAGCCCTGGCCGCGAATCGCCAGCACCTGCGGGTGCTCGCTCAACTCCACCCGCAACCGCGCCAGCAGGCGCTCGCCCTGTAGCGCGGCGTTGTGCAGCAAGCCTTGTTCTTCAATGATGTCCAACACCGTGCAACCCACGCGGCAGGCCAGCGGGTTACCGCCAAACGTGCTGCCGTGGCTGCCTGGCGTGAACATCTGGGCCACGGCGTCCCGGGCCAGGCAGGCACCGATGGGCACGCCGTTGCCGAGGCCTTTGGCCAGGGTTATCACGTCGGGCACGATGCCTTCGTGCTGGAACGCAAACCAGGCGCCAGTGCGGCCGATACCGGTCTGGATTTCATCGAGCATCATCAACCAGCCGTGGCGCGTGCAGTGATCGCGCAGCGCCTTCAGGTAACCGGGCGGCGCGGGCAGCACGCCGCTTTCACCCTGGATCGGCTCGAGCAAGACCGCCGCGATGCGCGTGCCGAATTGCTCGGTAATGGCCGCCAATGCGGCCAAATCGCCAAAGCGCACCTTGAGAAAGTCCCCCGGCAGGCGCTGGAACCCCAGGCGCACCGAAGGCCCGTCACTGGCGGCCATAGTGCCCAGCGTACGCCCGTGAAACGCGTTCTCCATCACCACCACCAAAGGCTCTTCAATGCCTTTTTTCCAACCGTGCAGCCGCGCCAGTTTCAGCGCGGTCTCGTTGGCTTCGGCGCCGGAGTTATTGAAGAACGCACGGTCCAGGCCGGATAACCGCGTCAGGCGCTCGGCCAGGCGCTGCTGCCAGTCGATGCTGTAGAGATTGGAGGTGTGCAGCAACAGGCCCGCCTGCTCGCTGATCGCCGTGACCAATTTGGGGTGGGAGTGCCCGACATTGGTTACCGCCACACCGGCCACGGCGTCGAGGTATTCACGGCCCTGCTGGTCCCACAGGCGCGTGCCCAGGCCACGGGTAAAGCTCAGGGCCATGGGTTGATAGGTGGTCATCAGGCAGGCGGCGGTCATGGTGGCAGGCTCCAGTGCATCGTTGTGATGCTGCCAGTATCGTTAGCCACCTGAGCTGGATAAACTGCGCATTCCTGCAATTACTTTAAATCAGGGCTTGATAATGGATCTGTTCCAGTCGATGTCGGTGTACGTGAAAGTGGTCGAGGCCGGCAGCATGACCGCCGCCGCGCAGGAATGCGGGCTGTCGACCACCATGGTCGGTAACCACTTGCGCGCGCTGGAGCAACGGCTGGGGGTCAGCTTGCTGAAGCGCACCACGCGCAAACAGAGCCTCACCGAATTTGGCGGGCAGTATTACCAACGTTGCCTGGAGGTGCTGGGGCTGGTGGCCGACTCTGAACTATTGGCAGAGCAGATCCACAGCGAAACGCCCAAAGGCAGCCTGCGCATCACCGCGCCACCGGTGTTCGGCACCGAACGCCTCACACCGGCCTTGAGCGAATTTGCCCAGCGCTACCCGCAGATCAATCTGTATGTCGAACTCAGCAATGAGCGCATGGATCTGGTCGACAGCGGCTTCGACGTTGCGATCCGCCTGGGCGAGTTGGAAACCTCAAGCCTGATCGCCAGGCCGATGCAGGCCTATACCCTGACGCTCTGTGCGTCACCGGCGTACCTGGCGCGACGTGGCATTCCGCAGACGCCCGACGACTTGCGCCAGCACGACTGCCTGGCGTTTGCCTACCCGGCGAACGATAACTGGCGCGACACCAGCAAACTGTGGCGCATGACCGGCGATGCAGGCGAAGTGGAGGTGCCGGTGGCCGGAGCATTGACCATCAACAGCTCCCAAGGCTTGCGCCAGGCAGCCGTGAACGGCATGGGCATCATCATGCTGGCCGATGCCCTGGTGCAACCGGACCTGGAGAGCGGCAAGCTGGTGGCGTTGCTGACCACCTATCAACTGCCCAGCCGCCCCATGCACCTGCTCTACCGACAGGACCGCTACCGCCTGCCCAAGCTGCGCGCTTTTGTGGATTTCGCCATGGAAAAGTGGGCGCGCTAAAAGCTCACGCCCAACGCGCGCAAACGCGCCGCAGTGCGCTCGGCCGACACATGGTGAATGCCCTGCCAGCCGAGGGCTTCAGCGGCCTCGATATTGCCGGCAACGTCGTCGATAAACACCACTTCCCTGGCCTGGATATCCGGCAAGTGAGCGCGAACCTGATCAAGGCTCGCGTGATAGATCGCGGGGTCCGGCTTGATCAACTTCAACTCGCCAGACACGACGATATCGCGCAAGTGCTGCAGAAACGGGTAGTTGGCCCGTGCGTAAGGGAAGGTTTCAGCCGACCAATTGGTGAGCCCGAACAGCGGCATATCGGCCTTATGCAGCGCCTCAAGAATGGCCACGCCATCGGGCAACGCGCCACGCAGCATTTCGTGCCAACGGTCGTAATAGGCCTGGATCAGGGGTTCGTGCTGCGGGTATTGCTCGATAAGGTGGCGGGTGCCTTCGGCCAGGCTGCGGCCGGCGTCTTGCTCGGTGTTCCAGGCTTGGGTGCAGATGGTGTCGAGAAAGTGTTGCCGTTCGGCGTCGTCGGCAATCAGCTTGCGGTAAAGGTGCTGCGGGTTCCAATCGAAGAGGACACCGCCAAAATCAAAAACTACTGCACGAATCGTCATCAGATCCTCCGTTAGCGTGGCTTGATAGCGCAAGGAGTCTGGCAGATTGTGAGGAAGGGTGGGAGCGCGAGGGAATGTAGGAGGGTTCTGAATTAACCCGAAGCAAATGTGGGAGCTGGCTTATGTGGGAGCTGGCTTGCCTGCGATAGCATCGCCTCGGTGAACCTGATATACCGAGGTGACTGTATCGCAGACAAGCCAGCTCCCACATAAGCCAGGCTCCCACATTTTTTTCTGACCGTGTTTAGGCTTGGATAAGGCCCTTGATCTTCACAGTCGGATTCACATCAGCTTCATAGTCCACGCCGTCGATTTCAAACCCGAACAAACGCAGGAACTCCGCCTTGTAGCCAGCGAAATCGCTGATCTCGTTGACGTTGTCATCGGTCACCTGATTCCACAGTGCAGCCACGGCGTCCTGAACCTTCGGCTCCAGCTCAGCCAAGTCGGCGCGCAGGCGGCCGTCGGCGTCCAGCTTCGGCTCGCTGCCGTACAGGCTGTCTTTGAACAGGCCGTAAACCTGCTCGATGCAACCTTCGTGGGTGCCCTGCTCTTTCATCACTTTAAACAGCAGCGACAGGTACAGCGGCATGATCGGGATCGCGGAGCTTGCCTGGGTAACCACGGCCTTGAGCACCGACACACGGGCGTCGCCCTTCAGCGCAGCGAGGTTGTCGCGCAGGGTCAGGACTTTTTTGTCGAGGTCTTTCTTGGCTTCGCCGATGGAGCCGTTCCAGTAAATATCCTGGGTCAGCTTCTCGCCGAGGTAGGTGAACGCAGTGGTCTTGGCGCCTTCGGCCAACACGTCGGCGTCACGCAGGGCGTCGATCCACAGCTGCCAGTCTTCGCCGCCCATGACTTTCACGGTGCCGTCGATTTCTTCCTGGGTTGCAGGCTCAAGGGTGGTGTCGACCACAACGCCTTTGTCGGTGTTGATACCGCGCAGGGTCACGGCCTTGCCGATCGGCTTGAGGGTGGAGGTGTGCACCACGCCTTGCGGGTCGGTACGGCGTGGGGCGGCCAGGCTGTAAACCACCAGGTCGATTTTGCCCAGGTCTTTCTTGATGGTTTCGATGGTCAGGCGCTTGATCTCGTCAGAGAACGCGTCGCCGTTGATGCTCTTGGCGTACAGGCCTTTTTCCACGGCAAACTTCTCGAACGCCGCGCTGTTGTACCAGCCGGCGGAGCTCAGCTTGCCTTCTTCGCCTTCTTTCTCAAAAAACACGCCCAGGGTGTCGGCGCCGCAGCCAAACGCAGCACTGATGCGCGCGGCCAGGCCATAACCGGTGGAAGCGCCGAGGACCAGCACCTTTTTTGGGCCGCCTTCGATGGCGCCATGCTGGGTTACGTAGTCGATCTGCTCTTTGACGTTCGCTTCACAGCCAACAGGGTGAGCGGTCACACAGATAAAGCCACGAACCCGCGGTTTGATGATCATAAAATTTCTGCCTCTTCCAAGGGGTCGACGGCCAGTGGTGGCCATTCAACTTCAATCGTACCGGTCTATGACGCGCGAAAAACCGAAGCGTCACGATAGACGCAAATCTTCTGTTTACAAAATCCAATCGGCAAAACAGCTGGCGCGCAGCACCGCCTGGTTAAAAACTGTGTTCAACGTTCACAAATTCGCAATATTTAAAACGCCCGGCACCGTGATAACCCACTATCATGGCGGGATTGTTTCGCTTTGTTTCAGGTCCGGAGCCTCGCTTCATGAGTAAAAGTGCTGTGCAAAAAAAATTGGTCTCAGTCGCCTGGGTACTCGGCGTTCTGCTGTTCATCTATTGCTTCCCACGTACCAGCCTGGTGTTTCTGCTGCTGGTGCTGTTCTGCGGCATTTATGACTTCCTGCGCAACGGCCTGTACGACCGCGACACCATCAAGAAATACTTCGTCGGTAACGGCCGCAACACCTGGATATTGGCGCCGTTCAATACCCTGTTCGACCTGTTGAGCCTGCGCAACCGCCACGTCTACACCATGCGCGACCTGCCGCCCGCCTGGCGCGAAGACCTGCAACAAGTCATCGACGACGCCATGGCCAACAAGGACGAAATCATCAGCTACCTGGACGAGCGCATGGCCGAGAAAAAGCGCGGCATGTTGTTCTTCCAATGGTACGGTCGCCCGATCGAAACCACCCTGGACATCCCGCAACTGCGCAAGAAACTGCCGTTTGTAAAGACCATCGGCGTCTCGGTGTTCAACGAAAACCGCTCCACGTCCTTCCACTTCGGCCCGCTGCGCATGATGTTCCGCGTGCTCTACAACATGGCGCCGGCGCCGCATCACGACGGTGTTTACATCCAGGTGGGCAAGCACAAGCACTACTGGCACGATGACCCGCTGTTCATCTTCGATGACACGCTGATGCATGCCTCCTTCAACAAAAACGACGCAAAGCGTTACTGCCTGTTCATTGACATCGTGCGGCCGACCTTGCTGCCCTCAGTGCTCAACGCCGTGATTTCGGGTTTTGCCGGGTTGGTGTTTACCCTGCGTCGGGTTTTCTACAAAAACTGGAAGCTGATTCAGTAAGTTCTGCGGCATGATGGTGTTGACGGCGTTTGCGCCCTGCCCTTCTGGCGGCCAAACTAACTGTCTAGTGCGACCGAGTTCGGCGCTCACCATTCTCCAGCCATCGCCGCCCCTGGCGGCTGCGATGGCTGTGCTTTCAAGGAATCAGAATGCCCCAACGTCAAGTCATCAATGCCTCCGTCAGCCCCAAGGGCAGCCTCGAAACCCTGTCCCAACGTGAAGTCCAGCAACTGAGTGAAGCCGGTACCGGCAGCATCTACACGTTGTTCCGCCAGTGCGCCCTGGCCATCCTCAACACCGGCGCGCATATCGACAACGCCAAGACCATCCTCGACGCCTATAAAGACTTTGAAGTGCGTATCCACCAGCAAGACCGTGGCGTGCGCCTGGAACTGTTGAACGCCCCCGCCGATGCCTTCGTCGACGGCGAGATGATCGCCAGCACCCGCGAAATGCTCTTCAGCGCCCTGCGCGATATCGTCTACACCGAGAACGAGCTGGACAGCCAGCGCATCGACCTGAGCAACTCCCAGGGCATCACCGACTACGTGTTCCACCTGCTGCGCAACGCCCGTACATTGCGCCCGGGTGTCGAACCGAAAATCGTGGTGTGCTGGGGCGGGCACTCGATCAATACCGAAGAATACAAATACACCAAGAAAGTCGGCCACGAACTGGGCCTGCGCAGCCTTGACGTGTGCACCGGCTGCGGCCCCGGCGTGATGAAAGGCCCGATGAAAGGCGCGACCATTTCCCACGCCAAGCAACGCATTACCAACGGCCGTTACCTGGGCCTGACCGAGCCGGGCATCATCGCGGCCGAAGCACCGAACCCCATCGTTAACGAGCTGGTGATTCTGCCGGACATCGAAAAACGCCTGGAAGCCTTTGTGCGCGTGGGCCACGGCATCATCATCTTCCCGGGCGGCGCCGGCACGGCCGAAGAGTTCCTGTACCTGCTGGGCATCCTGATGCACCCGGATAACCGCGATGTACCGTTCCCGGTCATCCTCACCGGGCCGAAACAGGCCGCGCCGTACCTGCAACAACTGCACGCGTTCGTCGGCGCCACCCTCGGCGAAGCGGCGCAGGCGCACTACCAGATCATCATCGACGACCCGGCCGAAGTGGCCCGCCAGATGACCATCGGGCTCAAGGCCGTGAAGCAGTTCCGCCGCGAGCGCAACGACGCGTTCCACTTCAACTGGCTGCTGAAGATCGACGAAGGCTTCCAGCGCCCGTTCGACCCCACTCACGAAAACATGGCCAGCCTGCAACTGAGCCACGCGCTGCCGCCCCATGAACTGGCGGCCAACCTGCGCCGCGCGTTCTCGGGGATTGTGGCCGGTAACGTCAAGGACAAGGGTATTCGCCTGATCGAGCAGCATGGCCCGTATGAGATTCACGGTGACTCGGCGATCATGAAACCCTTGGACGAGCTGTTGCAGGCATTTGTCGCCCAGCACCGCATGAAGTTGCCGGGCGGCGCAGCCTATGTGCCGTGCTATCGCGTGGTGCAGTAACTAGCGCTGCACCGCCACGCATTTGATTTCCACCAATAGGCCGGGGTGTGCCAGTTCGGACACCCCGATCGTGGTCCAGGCGCAATGCCCGCGTGGGAACAGGCGGTTTTTCACCTCCCGAAAAACCGCCATGTGCTGGCGCATGTTCACGTGATAAGTGGTCATGTCCACCACGTCATCGAAGCTGCAACCGCCCTCTTCCAATACTTCCCTCAGGTTTTCCCAGGCCGCGATAAATTGCGCCTCGGGGTCTTCGATCACGGCCAGCTGCGGTGTACGGCCGACCTGGCCTGCGCAGTAAAGAGTGTTGCCAACTTTTACCGCAGGCACGTAGCCGGCGCGCTCGACAATGGGTTGCATGGCGGCAGGAATGATGAGCTGACGTTCGGTCATAGCTTGTATCTCTTTGGGTCGCAGGCGGGCGTGTGAGCGCGCAGAGTTCGAGCTAGGGTTTTACCTGTTCCCACTCACTCACACCAGCAGAGCACCCTATGGACCAACGGATCTTGTCCTTCATCAATCCTTACCTTAACGTAAGGAATATCACGATGGAGATTTTCACTATGGCCACCGCCACACTCACCTCGAAAGGGCAAATCACTATCCCCGTGCAAGTGCGCACCGCGCTTGGTCTGGAAACAGGCGACCGGGTTGAATTTGTCGAAACGGAAGACGGCAAGTTTTCCATTATCGCCGCGAGCAAAACCGTGCAGGACCTCAAGGGGCTGATCCGCAAGCCTGCGCAGGCCGTGTCGATCGAAGACATGAACCGCGCCATCGCCGCGCAAGGAGCAAACGCCGGATGATCGGGCTCGATACCAATGTGCTGGTGCGCTATGTCACCCAGGATGACCCCGTGCAATCGCCCAAGGCCTCGGCGCTGATCGAGTCGCTCACCAGCGTGTCACCAGGCTTTGTCAGCCTGGTGTCGGTGGTGGAATTGGTCTGGGTGCTGCAAAGCTGCTACCAATCGGCCAAAAGCGACGTGGTGACCGTGCTGGAAACCCTGCTGCGCACCCGTGAACTGACCGTCGAGCACGCCGAGATCATCTGGCAGGCACTGCGACGATTCACAGGCGGCAAAGCCGACTTCGCCGACTACCTGATCGAACGCTGCGCCCATGCAGCCGGCTGTGAATACACCGCCACCTTCGACCTTGATGCGGCAAAAGCCACGGGAATGAAGCGCCTGGCTTGAGCCGCCGCATTGCGACGCATGCCGGGCTTTGGTAAAAAACGCCACTGCCCTTGATCAAGAGAACTCCCCACGTGCGCATGCTGCTTCTTGTTGCCATGGCCCTGGCGCCCACCCTCGCCCTGGCCGAGACCATCACCTGGCCCGACCTGCCCCAAACCTGCTTCGTCAGCGGCCGCTCCGCGACCAGCGTGGATATCGACAGCGGCTGCGCGGCGTTTACGCTGAATGTGCAAGGCAAGCCCGCGGGTTCACCGATCAAGGTGGATGTGCCGCAGTACGCCCTGCATGTGGATGAAGCCACCGGCAAGGAAACACCGGTGATCATCATCCAGGCCGAAGAACACGGCGACACCCAGATAGTTGGCTATCAGGAGTTGGGCAGCGATCAACTCGGTGCCGCGCTGCTGCGCGAGGTCAAGCTGTTAGGCACCCAAAAGCCGAGCTAGCCGTTTTGTCAGGTGCCAGGTTCAGCGAACCCAGCCACCGCCCTGCCAGTGATAACCGTCATTACGCTGCACCCAGTGCGGATGCACATAACGATAACCTTCGCGCACCTGCTCCCAATGGCCGTGCACCGCCACATAGCGCCCACCTTCCCAACGCCAGTAGCCGCGTGACCACACATAACCGTAGCGAGCCGCTGGCTCGACTTCGATCACCTGCACCGGCGGCGGCTGCGGCGCCACCACCTCGACATACTCTCGTTGCACCGGCCCGCGCTCGTGCACCACGCGCTCTTGTACACACCCGGACGCCGCGACGACAAACGCCGCCAATGCCGCATAACGTAGCAACATACACACCCCTCGGGCGCCAGCGCCCAACGAATACACCGGTAAAAAATGCCCCCTTGCTGCAGCCTCGCTCCTGCTTGGCTCTGGGTTATTTTTAACAGGTGGTGTCTGTCAGGTTGCTGAACCTGAGGTATTCGCACCACAGGGCCGGTATTTGAGCGCTCAAGCGGGTCCGAAACGCCCCAGCACCGCCTCGACAAAGCGCCGCAACTTGGCCGTGCGCTGGCGGTTCGCCGTGTAGACCAGGTGCATCGAGCGGCTCGGCGCCTCGAAGCCTGGCAGCACCCGCACCAACTCGCCCTTGGCCAGTGCCGTGCGCAAGAAGTCTTCAGGGCCAAGCACGATGCCGAAACCATCCAGTGCCGCCGTCATCAACGCCCGGCTTTCGTTGACCTGCAAACGGCTGGCAACCTGCACCTTGTGCGCAGTGGTGCCTTGGTAAAAGACCCATTCACGCTCTGCCGGGCGTGACCAGAACGCATAACCCAAGCATTCGTGATGCTCAAGGTCTGCCGGCACCAAAGGCACGCCCCGTGCGGTCAGGTAGGCAGGCGCAGCGCAGGCCACCAGGCGATAAGGTGCCAGCGGCCGAGCCGTGAGGCCCGTCGTTGCAAGCGGGCCGATGCGAAAAGCCGCTTCATAACCCTCCTCCACCAGGTCGACAAAACGGTCGGTCAGGTGCAAGTCGATTTCCACATCCGGGTTGTCACGCAAAAACCCGGTAATCAGCGGCATCAGGCTGTAGGAGCCGAACGTGACCGGGGCGGTGACCTTCAACTTGCCGCGCGGGGTGTCATTCATGATCTGCGCCAGCGAATCGGCCGCCTCGGCTTCCGTGAGAATATGTTTGCAGCGCTCGTAGTACGCGCTACCCAGCTCCGTCAGGCTTTGCCGGCGCGTGGTGCGGTTGAGCAAGCGGGCGCCCAGGTGTTGCTCCAGCGCGGTGACATGCTTGGCCACCATCTGCGGCGACAGGTTCAAGCGCTCGGCGGCGCGGGCATAAGAGCCCAGCTCGGCGGCCGTTACAAACGCACTCATGCTGGTTAGACGGTCCACAATTAACTACTCCCAGTAACTACACTGACTCCAAACCACACATTTATCACCCAATGGTTGCCAATCATCATAGCCACTCCCCCACTTCGCAGGAGCAAGGCCATGAAGATTGGCGTGATTGGAGCAGGTTTTATCGGGCGCGCCGTGGCCCAACTGGCCCTGGCTGCCGGGCACGCGGTGATGCTGAGCAACTCCCGTGGCCCGCAGACCATGAGCAGCGTGCGCAGCGGCATACCCGGTGTGCAAGTGGGCAGCGCGCAGGATGCCGCCCAGTTTGGCGACGTGGTGCTGGTGGCGATCCCGCTTGAACACTACCGCAGCGTGCCCGCGCAGTGGCTGGCAGGCAAAACGGTGCTGGACGCCAACAATTACTACCCTGACCGCGATGGGCATATCCCGGTGCTGGACCGTTTTGAAACCACCACCAGCCGCCTGTTGGCCGAGCATTTTGCCGACTCAAAGGTCGTCAAAGTGTTTAATGCGATCTTTGACTCAGACATCAACCGCGATGCACGCCCCCACGGCGCGCCTGACCGTCGCGCCCTGCCGGTGGCCGCCGATGATGCGACGGCAAAGGCGCATGTGATCACGCTGCTCGACGAGCTGGGTTTCGACGCCGTGGACGCGGGAACGCTGGATGAAAGCTGGCGCTTTGAACGGGCCAAGCCTGCGTACTGCGTGCCGCTGGATAAAGCCGGTTTAAAGGCCGCATTGGCCGCCGCCGAACGCACGGTGGAACTGCCGCCAGCCGAACGCTCCCGCACCTGAACACACGCCCACAAAAAAGCCCGCTGACCGTTACCGGTTCAGCGGGCTTTTTAACATCAGGCTTGGCTTACAGCGCCAGGTCAGACGTCGGCTTGCTCGGCTCAGCCGCAGGCTTGGCAGCCTCGGTGGCCTGGGTTGCCTTTGGTGCGCTCAACTGCGGGATCGCAGGCGGAGGCGTCAGTTGCAGGATACCGGCGGTGTAGGCCCATTCCTTGGCAACCGCTTCCGGGCTGTCGTTCAGCTTGGTGCCGTAGCTCGGTACGATCTGGTGCAGTTTGGCCTGCCACTCAGGAGTCGCGACCTTGTCCTTGAACACTTTTTGCAGCACGGTCAGCATGATCGGAGCCGCAGTGGACGCGCCTGGCGATGCACCCAACAGGCCGGCGATGGTGTTGTCGGCGGAGCTGACCACTTCGGTGCCGAGTTTCAGGACGCCGCCCTGCTCTTCGTCACGCTTGATGATCTGCACGCGCTGACCGGCTTGCCACAGGCGCCAGTCGGACTGCTTGGCGTTCGGGAAGTACTCTTGCAGCGCCTTGAAGCGGTCGTCATCGGACAGCATCAGTTGGCCGGCGAGGTACTCGACCAGTGGGTATTCACGAATACCGACTTTGGTCATAGGCCAGATGTTGTGGGTGGTGGTGCTGGTCAGCAGGTCCAGGTACGAGCCTTCCTTCAGGAACTTGGTCGAGAAGGTTGCGAATGGGCCAAACAGAATCACACGCTTGCCATCCAGCACGCGGGTGTCCAGGTGCGGAACCGACATCGGTGGCGCGCCAACCGAAGCCTTACCGTAGGCCTTGGCCATGTGCTGCTCGGCGATGGCCGGGTTATCGGTCACCAGGAACGAACCGCCCACCGGGAAGCCTGCGTATTCCTTGGCTTCAGGAATGCCCGACTTTTGCAGCAGGTGCAGTGCACCGCCGCCGGCGCCGATGAACACGAACTTGGCGTCGGTTTCGGTCTTGGTGCCGTCTTTCAGGTTTTTGTAGCTCACACGCCACGAACCGTCGGCGTTCTTGGTGATGTCCTGCACTTCGCTCGACAGTTTGAGATCAAACTTCGGCGTGGTTTGCAGGTGAGCGACGAACTGGCGGGTGATCTCGCCGAAGTTCACGTCGGTGCCGATCGGGGTCCAGGTGGCGGCGATCTTCTGCTTCGGATCACGGCCTTCCATCATCAATGGAACCCACTTGGCGATCTGCGCCGGGTCTTCGGAGTACTGCATGCCGGCGAACAGCGGGCTGGCTTGCAGGGCTTCGTAGCGCTTTTTCAGGAACTTGATGTTGTCATCGCCCCACACAAAGCTCATGTGCGGTGTGGAGTTGATGAACGAACGTGGGTTCTTCAGCACGCCCTGCTGGACCTGCCAGGACCAGAACTGACGGGAAATCTGGAACGCTTCGTTGATCTCGACCGCTTTCGGGATCTCAACGGTGCCGTCCTTGTTTTCCGGGGTGTAGTTCAGCTCGGCCAGGGCCGAGTGACCGGTACCGGCGTTGTTCCAGCCGTTGGAGCTTTCTTCGGCCACGCCATCAAGACGCTCGACCATCTCCATCGACCAGTCCGGCTGCAGCTCATTGAGCCAAACACCCAGGGTCGCACTCATGATGCCGCCGCCGATCAGCAGCACATCGACTTTCTTTGCCTCTTCCGCGTGAACGGACGTGATCCCCATCGACAAAGCCAGCCCCAGCAGGGCAGTGTTTACTTTTTTAAACATCAGTAGCACCTATGATAAAACGCCATCCGCCCTACCGCCCCTGACTCTGCAGGCCGTAGGGTGGGCACACAAGGCCGACGTAGCGACCTCACTGTTTTTGTCCCTTCTGCGCTGACTTCTTATCATTATTGGCTTCAGCTACCTGGCGACAGCAAACCGCCGGGACGTATACGGGTGTACGCACCGGGGAAAGACTAGACCAAGACGGCGCGCAGAATATCACGCTGAACCGCATTTATGCGCCGTTTGGCCAATTGACAGCTCTAAATCGAGGCTTTTAACGCGCACGTGTCAAGCATCGCAGCCGCGACCTGGGGTCACAGGGCGTTTAATCAAACTGAACCCTCTCGCAAAACGCTGTTCTAGACACCTTCGTGGCGGCTTGCGTAGCATCGCCACTGTCCTTCGTGCACTTTTTTCCTACAGAGTTACCCATGACTATCCAGCAAACACCCGGGCACGTACTGCCCGCGCGCAGCGCCGCCAAAATGGAAGCGGCCATGGCCGTGGGCGCCTTCGCGATCGGCACCGGCGAATTCGCCATCATGGGCCTGATGCCCGACATCGCCCAAAACCTGGGCTTAAGCGAACCCCAAGTCGGCCACGCCATCAGCGCCTACGCCCTGGGCGTGATGGTCGGCGCGCCACTGCTGGCGATCCTCGGCGCCAAACTGCTGCGCAAACACATGCTCTTACTGCTGATGGGCCTCTACGCCCTGGGCAACCTCGCCACCGCCTTCACCCCGACCTTCGGCTCGCTGGTGGCCTTCCGCTTCATCAGCGGCCTGCCCCACGGCGCCTACTTCGGCATCGCGGCCGTCGTCGCCTCCAGCATGGTGCCCAACGACAAACGCGCCGGCGCCGTGGCCCGCGTGATGATGGGCCTCACCCTCGCCATGCTGCTCGGCAACCCCATCGCCACCTTCCTGGGCCAACACCTGGGCTGGCGCTCGGCGTTCGCACTGGTCAGCGCCATCGCCCTGTGCACTATCGCCCTCGTCTGGCAATTCGTCCCCGACCGCCACGACGAACCGCGCAGCGACCCGCGCAAAGAACTGCGCGCCTTCACCAAACCCCAAGTGTGGATGGCCCTGTCCATCGGTGCGATTGGCTTTGCCGGCATGTTCTGCGTGTTCAGCTACCTCGCCCCGACCATGCTCGAAGTGACCAAAGTCTCGCCCCAATGGATCCCCTTCGGCCTCGCCGCGTTTGGCGTCGGTGGCATCATTGGCAACATCGCCGGTGGCAAACTGTTCGACCGCCTGCAATTTCGCGCCGTGGGCTGGATCATGGTGTGGTCGATGGCCGTACTGATCTTCTTCACCTTCGCCGCCAGCTCGCTGTGGAGCGTACTGCTGGGCATCGGCCTGGTCGGCACCATGATTGCCATGGCGGCGCCGTTGCAAATCCGCCTGATGGACATTGCCCACGAAGCCCCAAGTTTGGCGGCAGCCTCCAACCACGCAGCGTTCAACCTGGCAAACGCGCTAGGGCCGTGGTTCGGCGGAATGGCAATTACAGCGGGATATGGCTGGACCAGCACCGGCTACATCGGCGCCGCCACCGCGCTGGTCGGCCTGGGCATCTACCTCATCGCCCGCCGCATGAAAGGCGGCCACTGAAATATCAGGCCACCCCTATTCCAATGTGGGAGCCCTGCACCAATGTGGGAGCGGGCTTGCCCGCGATAGCGGTGGGTCAGTCACCAAGTCAATGACTGCCCACCCGCCCACTCAATCAT
>NZ_VBVZ01000719.1 GCF_005863185.1 Pseudomonas edaphica | reverse complement strand
GACGTGTTCGCGCTGGCGCTGGAGTTGAGCGACCGCGTGTACGCGCGCTCGGTGCATCAGCATGGGCAGATTACGCCGCGCATGGCCGAAGAAGGGATGCGGTTGTTTGATGCGTATGTGGGGCTTTATTTGCCGGCGTATTTGCCCAAGCGCTGATCGTTCCCACGCTCTGCGTGGGAATGCCGCCTGGGACGCTCCGCGTCCCGCCTGCATTGCGGTGACGCAGAGCGTCACGGGATGCATTACCACGCGGAGCGTGGGAACGATCAGTGGAGTGATCACAACTTGGCGATCGACACCTCGGTGGACTTCACAAAGGCAATCACTTCGCTGCCAATCACCAGTTCCAGCTCTTTGACCGAGCGAGTCGTGATCACCGAAGTCACGATGCCGGACGCGGTCTGCACGTCGATTTCCGACAGCACGTCGCCTTCGACGATTTCCTTGATGGTGCCTTTGAACTGGTTACGTACGTTGATGGCTTTGATAGTCATGATGGTTTTCCTCTATGCGTTATTGAGCCCAACGCAATTGCGTAGGCAGCGGTGAAACAGGTTCAGGTTCCGGCGGTGAGCCTGGCAGCGACAGCACCCGGTTAAGCACTTCAGCTTCCAGCGCGGCCAGGCGATGTGAGCCACGGGCACGCGGGCGTGGCAGGTCGACGATCAGGTCGAGGCCGATTTCGCCGTCTTCAATCAGAATCACGCGGTCAGCAATCGCCACGGCTTCGCTGACATCATGGGTGACCAGCAACACGGTGAAGCCGTGCTTCTGCCAAAGATTTTCGATCAGTTGCTGCATCTCGATGCGGGTCAGGGCGTCCAGCGCCCCCAACGGCTCATCGAGCAGCAACAGGCGCGGCTGGTGAATCAACGCGCGAGCCAGGGCCACGCGTTGCTTCTGGCCACCGGACAAGGCCGCCGGCCACTCATTGGCGCGCTCGGCCAAACCCACTGCCTCCAACGCTTCCAATGCCTTGGGACGCCAGTTGCCTTTAAGGCCCAGGCCCACGTTGTCGATGATTTTTTTCCACGGCAGCAAACGCGCTTCCTGGAACATCAACCGCGTGTCTTCAATCGCCTCGCTCAACGGCGCGGAGCCGGCCAACAGCTCGCCGCCACTGGCTTTATCGAGGCCTGCGAGCAGACGCAGCAAGGTACTTTTGCCGCAGCCGCTGCGGCCGACCACGGCCACGAACTGACCGGCCGGAATGTGCAGATCAATCTCTTTGAGTACTTCCCGCGCACCAAAGGCCTTGCGCAATTTGCGCACCGCCAGCGGGATGCCCTTGAGCAGGCGCGGAGGTTGTTGAGCGGTCATGCCGCACCTCCTTTATTCACTTGGTAAGCCGGATGCCAGCGCAGCCACACACGTTCCAGGCCACGCGCCGCGAGGTCGGCGAGTTTGCCGAGGATGGCGTAGAGCACAATCGCCAGTACCACCACGTCGGTTTGCAGGAATTCGCGGGCGTTCATCGCCAGGTAACCGATGCCGGAACTGGCCGAGATGGTTTCCGCCACGATCAGCGTCAGCCACATAAAGCCCAGGGCGAAGCGCACGCCCACCAGAATCGAAGGCAACGCGCCCGGCAGGATCACTTGCCAGAACAGGCTGAAACCGGACAAACCGTAGCTGCGCGACATCTCCACCAGCGCCGGGTCGACGTTGCGGATGCCGTGGTAGGTATTCAGGTAAATCGGGAACAGCGTGCCGAGGGCGACCAGGAAAATCTTCGCGGTCTCGTCAATGCCGAACCACAAAATCACCAGCGGAATCAGCGCCAGGTGCGGCACGTTGCGGATCATCTGCACCGAGCTGTCCAGCAGGCGCTCGCCCCACTTCGACAGGCCAGTGATAAAGCCCAGGGCCAAACCGATGCTGCCACCGATCACGAAGCCCAGGCCCGCACGCCAGCCGCTGATGGCCAGGTGCGTCCAGATTTCGCCGCTGCGTACCAGGTTGACCCCAGCTTCAATCACCGCACTGGGCGCCGGCAAAATGCGCGTCGACAACCAGCCCGCCGACACCGACAGCTGCCACACCGCCAGCAGTAAAATTGGCAGCACCCAGGGCGCAACACGATGACTTAATTTTTCAAAATCCATAATGGCGCCTCAGCTCTGCGACGCAGCTTTGGGAAGGATGTCGTTGGCGACCATTTCGCCGAACGGGCTGACGTAACCGGCGCTTTTTGGCAGCTCGGGACGCTCGATATCCAGGTGCGGGAACAACAGCTCGGCAACCCGATACGACTCTTCCAGGTGTGGGTAACCGGAGAAGATAAAAGTGTCGATGCCCAGCGCCGCGTATTCCTTGACCCGCGCCGCAACGGTTGGGCCATCACCCACCAGTGCAGTGCCCGCACCGCCACGCACCAGGCCGACACCGGCCCACAGGTTGGGGCTGACTTCGAGGTTGTCGCGGTTACCGCCGTGCAAGGCGGCCATGCGCTGCTGACCAACGGAATCGAAACGCGCCAGGGACGCCTGGGCGCGGGCGATGGTTTCGTCATCCAGATGGGAAATCAGTTTGTCGGCGGCTTTCCACGCGTCATCGTTGGTTTCGCGCACGATGACATGCAGGCGAATACCGAAGCGCACGGTGCGCCCAAGTTTTGCTGCCTTGGCCCGCACCTGCTCGATCTTTTCCGCGACGGCGGCCGGTGGTTCGCCCCAGGTCAACACCATTTCCACCTGTTCGGCTGCCAGGTCCTGGGCGGCTTCAGACGAGCCACCGAAGTACAGCGGCGGACGTGGCTGCTGGATCGGCGGGTAAAGCAATTTGGCGCCTTTGACACTGATGTGTTCGCCGTCGTAATCCACGGTTTCGCCTTCGAGCACGCGGCGCCAGATGCGGGTGAACTCCACCGAAGCCTGGTAACGCTCTTCATGGC
>NZ_VBVZ01000718.1 GCF_005863185.1 Pseudomonas edaphica | reverse complement strand
CATGCCGTCCAGCGAACCAATGCCACTGGCGATACGCGTCATGTCGGCGCTGTCGGGGGCGGATGGGTGGCTATAAAGGCTTTCGAGACGAGGGTAAACCACCAAGCCATTGTCGGTAATCTCACACTCATGAAGGCCTGTCAGTGCTCCACTGCCGCGAGTTTTACGCAGTTGAATACGACGTACCGAGCGAGTGCCAAATAGCTCTTCGCCCATTTCAATGACGCCATCAACCATGGTGTGTTCAGGGCTGCCGTCGTCGAGACGGGAGCTGGTCAGAAACAGCACCGTGCAACCCGCGAAATCAGCGTGCCCTTGCAACTCGGAAATGAATTTCTTGGTGTCGATGTGCGAGTCGGCTTTTGAGCGAGCATTAAGCAAGCCGTCTACCACCATCACTGTAGCTTTTTGTCGACTTATCTCGCGCCGAAGCAGTTTTACCACCTCGTCCAGCCCTTCGTTTTCCAACGTATCAAACGCGCTGACAAACTGAATGTCGGCGCCCACTTTGGACGCGTCGAAAAAGCTCAGAGTAGAAAGAAACTGAAAAAGACGGTCGTGTGACTCGGCCAGCAGTGTGGCGACCAGAACCCGGCCTCCATTGTTCGCATGATGGAACCGTTTTGCCAGACCCTGGTCGCCCCTGGATTATGTAGGAGGCGCCCGCGACCAGCCCTCCCTTGAGCAGAGCGTCGAGCCCTTCGATTCCACTTTGGAGGCGTTTTAGCTTTTCCACAATGCGACCCTGATCTGAAAAACAGGCTGTTTAAGCCGAGTGGTGGGAATGCTAACGCCATTTACGCTTTAGAGCCATTCAGTCCTGAAGCATGGTGGGCGAATCAGCGGGGATGGAGTTCCAGATCGTGTCTCCCCATGCACCCATTCGCAGGTAGCGGCGGTAAAGACCTCACCTTGACCTTGTGGAAGTGCACCACCATGCCGACCCCGCACCTATGCAAATCGACACGAGTGTCACTAAGGTCGGGCGCCAGTCGGATGGCGGGCGGCAACTTCAGAAGCACGCAAGGTCGCACTGGGCGGCAGATATCTCATAGGGGCGGTATCCAGCGAGTCATCGGAAAGGCGCGTACATGAACGTTAACTCATGCAGCAGCCAAACTTACTGTAAACGTCGCCTCCCTGACGGGACAGTGGCTCAATTGACACTGAATGCTCAATGATGGGGAGGCTTTTCGGTGTACTGGATCCGGAACGCCAACAGGGCGATGAGCCTTTACTCCTTGGCCCTCAGCACAACAATCCCCGGCGTGTTAGCCACATACGCCAGAAACGGCGAATCCACCACCTTTTGACTGCCTGAATGCGAGGACGCATTGCGCAGTACGGGGCCTTCGTCCGTCATGATAAAGAACCCCACATGGGTCACATCCAGCCCGGCCAAGGGCGTATAGATGCCAATAAAATCGCCCTCGTGCAGGCGACTGATGACCTGCTTATCGATAAAACCAGCAGGAATGTAGGTGACCGTACGCTGGACCACCGGCAGGCCAGGCAAGTAGGTACTGCCGTCGGCTTTTTGGTTGAGGCGTTTTTCGCGGCGAACGGCATGGGCACTTATCTGCGCGGTGATGTCTTGCGCCGGTTTATACGTGCCGCTGTAGGCCCAATCCGTGTAGAAGTGCTTACGGCTCAGAAAGTCGAGATCGCCATCAACATAACGCGTGCGCAGCAGGTTCTTCATAAAGTCGGGTTGTGCTGCCGATTGTCGCAGGGCCTCGACGTAATCCAGGTAGGTAAAGCAATCCAGGCCTCGAAAATCGACCACCAACTGTTCGGGCGTGCTCAGTGAGCCCTGTAACTTGTTGGCAGCATAGGGCGTGCCTAAAAAGGCCTCCGAGATCAGGCCGATCTGTTGGCCCGCGGGAAGCAACCGGTAGTTTGGACGCTCATGGAGAATCGCATTGAGCTTCTCAACGGTGTAAGGATCCAGCGTCGCACCGGACGTCAGCGCTGCATTTTGCTGACGTTCGAGCGCATGATTTCCAGTGGTTGCCCCCGACGAACCACAACCCGCCAACAGCATCGACATCAGGATAAAAACATAGGGTGTACGCATCTGACTCTTCACTTATCCAAGGGGCATCCGAACATACCGGCCAGCGCCGGTCAGCCGTGGCCGGCGCTCAAGCGCTCCCACAGAAAGCCATAGACCAGCGCTTTCATGTACGCACTCTGGGCATTATCCGCCGCGCCGCCGTGGCCGCCTTCGATGTTTTCGTAGTACGTCACGTCCTGGCCGGCATCGATCATTTTGGCCGCAAGTTTACGGGCATGGGCCGGGTGTACGCGGTCATCGCGGGTCGAGGTGGTGAACAGCACCGGCGGGTAGGTCTTGGCCGGGTCGAACAGGTGGTAGGGTGAAAACGTCTGGATGTAGGCCCATTCTTCAGGCACGTCCGGGTTGCCGTACTCTTCCACCCATGAGGCGCCCGCCAGCAAGTGGTGATAGCGCTGCATGTCGAGCAAAGGCACCTGGACGACCACGGCCGCGAACAACTCGGGGTATTGGGTGAGCATATTGCCGGTCAACAGGCCGCCATTGCTGCCACCTTGCACGGCCAGGTGCCGGGGCGAGGTGATCTTGCGGTTGATCAGGTCTTGCGCCACTGCGGCAAAATCCTCATAGGCGCGCGCACGCTTGTGCTTGAGCGCCGCCTGATGCCAACGCGGGCCGTATTCGCCGCCGCCGCGAATATTCGCCACGGCATACACACCGCCTTTGGACAGCCAGGCGCGGCCCAGCCCGCCGGAATACTCCGGGCACAGCGACACTTCAAAACCGCCATAACCGTAGAGCAAGGTCGGCGCGCTGGCGGTGGACTGCAAGCGCTGTTCGGGCAGCCGGAAATACGGCACGCGGGTGCCGGCCTTGGGC
>NZ_VBVZ01000717.1 GCF_005863185.1 Pseudomonas edaphica | reverse complement strand
CGGTAAAGCTGCCGGGCACCGCGAAAAACCTGATCATCGGCGGCATGAACGACAGCACCGTGCTGGGCGGCGTGCGCGCCACCGAAAGCGCCGGTTTCAAGGCGGCCAATGTGATTGGCGTGGGCATCAATGGCACTGATGCGATTGAAGAGTTGAAGAAAACCGACACCGGCTTCTACGGCTCAATGCTGCTCAGCCCCGATGCATCCGGCTACAAAACCGCCACGGCGATGTTCGAGTGGGTCACCAAAGGCACCGAGCCTGCCAAGTTCACCGCCCTGGATAACGTAACCCTCATCACCCGCGCCAACTTCAAGGAAGAGTTGAGCAAAATCGGTCTGTGGAAATGACCGGCGCGGCCTTGCGTTTCAACGGCATCGGCAAGGAGTTTCCCGGGGTCAAGGCGCTGGCGCAAATCAGCTTTGAAGCGCGGCCGCACTCGGTGCATGCGCTGATGGGCGAGAACGGCGCGGGCAAGTCCACGCTGCTCAAGATCCTCGGCGGTGCCTACACGCCCAGCAGCGGCACGGTGCAGATCGGCGAGCAGGTCATGGCGTTCAAGAACGCCGCCGACAGCATCGCCAACGGCGTGGCGGTGATTCACCAGGAGCTGCATCTGGTGCCGGAAATGACCGTGGCCGAGAACCTGTTTCTCGGGCATTTGCCGTCGCGTTTCGGCGTGGTCAACGGCGGCCAGCTGCGCAAGCAGGCGTTGGCGTGCCTTAAAGGCCTGGCCGATGAAATCGATCCGCAAGAGAAGCTTGGGCGCCTGTCCCTCGGCCAGCGCCAACTGGTGGAAATCGCCAAGGCGTTGTCCCGTGGTGCCCATGTGATTGCTTTTGACGAACCCACCAGCAGCCTGTCGGCGCGGGAAATCGACCGCTTGATGGCGATCATCACGCGCCTGCGCGATGAGGGCAAAGTGGTGCTGTATGTGTCGCATCGCATGGAAGAAGTGTTCCGTATTTGCGATGCGGTGACGGTGTTCAAGGACGGCCGTTATGTGCGCACTTTTGACGACATGGCCACACTGACTCACGACCAGTTGGTGACCTGCATGGTCGGGCGAGATATCCAGGATATCTACGATTACCGCCCGCGCGAACGCGGTGAGGTGGCGCTCAAGGTCAACGGTTTGCTTGGGCCTGGCCTGCGCGAAGCGGTCAGCCTGCAGGTGCACAAGGGCGAGATTCTCGGCCTTTTCGGGCTGGTGGGCGCCGGGCGTACCGAGCTGTTTCGTTTGCTCAGTGGCCTGGAACGCGCAACGGCCGGGCAGTTGGAATTGTTTGGGCAAGCCCTGCCATTACATTCACCACGCGATGCCATCGCCGCCGGTGTGCTGCTGTGCCCGGAGGACCGCAAAAAAGAAGGCATCATCCCGCTGTCCAGCGTGGCCGAGAACATCAACATCAGTGCGCGTGGCGCGCATTCGACCTTTGGCTGGCTGTTGCGTGAAGGCTGGGAGAAGGGCAACGCCGACAAGCAGATCAAGGCGATGAAAGTCAAAACGCCGAACGCCGAGCAGAAAATCATGTACCTGTCCGGCGGCAATCAACAGAAGGCCATTCTTGGCCGCTGGCTGTCGATGCCGATGAAAGTGTTGCTGCTGGATGAGCCCACACGCGGCATCGATATCGGCGCCAAGTCGGAAATCTACCAGATCATTCATAACCTTGCGGCCAGCGGCATTGCGGTGATTGTGGTGTCCAGCGACCTGATGGAAGTGATGGGCATCTCTGATCGCATCCTGGTGATGAGTGAAGGCGCGCTGACTGGCGAGTTGACCCGCGACCAGGCGGATGAAGCGAAGCTGTTGCAACTGGCTCTCCCGCGTTCGCGGGCTTGAAGAATTCGAGGGTATAGGTATGTCACAGGTAAAAACTGCAAAGGGCTTTTGGCCGGGTTTCAACCAACGTAAATTTCTCGATGATTGGGTGATGCTACTCGCGGCATTGAGCATCTTTGTGCTCAGCGCGCTGTTTATCGACAACTTCCTCTCGCCGCTGAATATGCGCGGGCTGGGCCTGGCGATTTCGACGGTGGGCATCGCTGCGTGCACCATGCTGTTCTGCCTGGCATCGGGGCATTTCGACTTGTCAGTCGGCTCGGTGATCGCCTGTGCCGGTGTGGTCGCGGGGATTGTGATTCGTGACACCGACAGCGTGGTACTCGGCGTGTCCGCTGCGTTGGCCATGGGCCTGGTAGTGGGGCTGATCAACGGCATCGTGATCGCCAAGCTGCGCATCAACGCGTTGATCGCAACCTTGGCGACCATGCAGATCGTGCGCGGGCTGGCCTATATCTTTTCCAACGGCAAGGCGGTCGGCGTGATGGACGAACGCTTCTTTGTGTTCGGCAACGGCCAACTGATGGGCGTGCCGGTGCCGATCATCATCACCGTGTTGTGCTTTGTGTTCTTCGGCTGGCTGCTCAACTACACCACCTACGGGCGCAACACCATGGCCATCGGCGGCAACCAGGAAGCGGCGTTGCTGGCCGGGGTGAATGTCGACCGCACCAAGATCATCATCTTTGCCGTGCACGGCTTGATCGGCGCATTGGCCGGGGTGATCCTCGCCTCGCGCATGACCTCGGGCCAGCCGATGATCGGCCAGGGCTTCGAGCTGACGGTAATCTCGGCGTGTGTGTTGGGCGGTGTGTCGTTGAGCGGCGGTATCGGCATGATCCGCCATGTGATTGCCGGGGTGTTGATTCTGGCGATCATCGAGAACGCGATGAACCTGAAGAACATCGACACGTTTTACCAGTATGTGATCCGGGGCTCGATCCTGCTCTTGGCGGTCATCATCGACCGCATGAAGCAACGCTGAACGCTCGCCCTATGAAGATCCAAATGTGGGAGCTGGCTTGCCTGCGATAGCGGTGAGTCAGCTAATTA
>NZ_VBVZ01000716.1 GCF_005863185.1 Pseudomonas edaphica | reverse complement strand
TTCTTGTACAGCACCAGCGGCTGCGGGTTCTTCGGCTCGGCCAGTTCCAGGCTGCGCGCCTGCCAGTAGCGCCAGCGGTTGGTGGTGGCCAGGTCTTGCGGGAGTTTGCGGGTCAACTGGTAGGCATCTTCCCAGCGAGCCAGGCGCAACAGCAGGCGCAGGCGCCATTCGGAGACGGTGTTGTCACGCAGCTCGGGGTCGTACTTGGTCATCACGTCCAGGGCGCGTGGGTCGTAGCGGCGCGCGAGGGTCAGGCCGATTTCGCGGGCGATCGACACTTTTTCGTCACGGGAGAAGTGCATGCTGCTGGCATAGCCGTCGAGCAGGGCCATGGCCTTGTCCGGGTCCTGGCGTGCCAGGCGGCGCAGGCCCAGGCCCACAGCGTCAGACATGGCCTCGTTGGCCGGCAGGAAGCGCGACGGGTCGCTGAGCATGTCGGGCTTTTGCGCCACGTCGATCATCAAGCGGCCTTGGGCGCCAAGGGTTGGCAGGGTTTTCACCAGGCTGTTGGCCAATGCGTAGTTGCGGGCTTCGGCGGCGAGCTTGGCGCGGTCCCAGATTTTCTGTTCGGTGAGTTGGCCATCGGCGGCCCACTGGCCAAAGGTGGCGTCACAGGCGGCCGGCTGGGATTTGCCGGTCATCCAGAGTTTTTCGGTGGTCTTGTAGCCTTCGGCTTTGAGGTTGTGCGTCAGTTGGTACTGGCCATGCAGGCAGTCCAGTTCGACGAAATTGAGCTTGGCGTCGTAGTACTTTTCGAAGGTTTGCCAGTCACCACGGTCGGCCAGCCAGCGCAACCAACGCAGTTTCATCCAGTTGGCCTGGGGCAGGTCGCCGTTTTTGGCGAGGAACTGTTCGATTTCCTCGTTGCTCGCGGTTTTGAGGCGCGCGGTCAGCTCGTCGTAGGCCAGGTACGGCGTGAGCGGGTAGTCGGCCAGGGCCTGGCTGTATTGCATATACGGGCCGCTGTCGCCTTTGGCGAGGGCGCGTTTGGCTTCATCGTAATACTGACGTTGGGTGGTGAGGTCCACGGCCTGGGCGGATTGAACGGCGGTGGCGGAAAGAAGCAGACAAGATAAAAAGTTGAAAAGGCGACTGCGCATGAGACGTCCGTGCAGAGAAATCACGACTAGCACCGGCACCGCCGACACTGATTGCCCCTAGCTTAGCCTTTTGCCAGCGGCTGGCGAAAGCTTTGCCGGCCGGCTGGCAGCAGTTCACCGTAAATGTCCTACAGAACGTGTCTGTGGCAAAAATGCCGGCCGCATCCCACCCTCAAGTCAGGTAGAATGCGCGCCCAGTTTTTGGAGAAGCGTATGACCCTGCTCAAATTCAGCGATGTGTCCCTTGCTTTCGGCGCTATGCCGTTGTTGGACAAGGTGTCCTGGCAGATCGCCCGTGGTGAGCGGGTGTGCATCATCGGCCGCAACGGCACCGGCAAGTCCAGCATGATGAAGCTGGTAAAAGGCGACCAGAAGCCCGATGACGGCTCTGTATGGCGCGCGCCGGGCCTCAAGATCGGCGAATTGCCGCAGGAATTGCCGGTGGCCGACGGACGGACAGTGTTCGACGTGGTTGCCGAAGGCCTCGACGGCGTTGGCGAGTTGCTCGCGCAGTACCATCACCTGGCGCAGAACTGCGTCACCGAAGCCGACCTGGACAAGCTCATGCACGTCCAGCAAGACCTCGAAGCCCGTGACGGCTGGCGTTTGCAGCAGCTGGTCGACAGCACCTTGAGCCGCCTGCAACTGCCGGCCGACAAGACCCTCGCCGAGTTGTCCGGTGGCTGGCGCCGTCGCGTGCTGCTGGCCCAGGCGCTGGTGTCCGAGCCAGACCTGCTGCTGCTCGACGAACCAACCAACCACCTGGACATCGGCGCTATCGCCTGGCTCGAAGAAGCCCTCAAGGATTTCCAGGGCGCCGTGCTGTTCATCACGCACGACCGCTCCTTCCTGCAAAACCTGGCCACGCGCATCCTCGAACTGGACCGTGGCGGCCTGATCGACTGGAACGGCGACTACGCCAGCTTCCTGGTACACAAAGAAGCCTCGCTGGCCGCTGAAGAAACCGCCAACGCGCTGTTCGACAAGAAGCTGGCCCAGGAAGAAGTCTGGATCCGCCAGGGCATCAAGGCCCGTCGCACCCGTAACGAAGGCCGTGTACGCGCCCTCAAAGCCCTGCGTGTTGAGCGCAGTGAGCGCCGCGAGCGCACCGGCAAGGCCAATATCCAGCTGGACACCGCCGACAAGTCGGGCAAGCAGGTGATGGTGCTGGAGAATGTCAGCTTCCACCACCCGGATGGCCCGTTCCTGATCAAGGACTTCTCGATGGTCCTGCAGCGCGGCGACCGTATCGGCCTGCTGGGCGCCAACGGCACCGGCAAGACCACCTTGCTCAAGCTGATGCTCAATGGCCTGCAACCGACCAGCGGCACCGTGGAAGAAGGCACGCGCATCGACGTGGCCTACTTCGACCAGTTGCGCCATCAGTTGGACCTGGAAAAGACCGTGATCGACAACGTTGCCGAAGGCCGCGACTTTATCGACATCGACGGTCAGAGCCGCCACGTGCTGAGCTACCTGGGCGACTTCCTGTTCAGCCCGCAGCGTGCGCGTACGCCAGTCAAAGCCCTGTCCGGTGGTGAGCGTGCGCGCCTGCTGCTGGCCAAGCTGTTCAGCAAGCCGTCCAACCTGCTGGTACTCGACGAACCGACCAACGACCTCGACGTGGAAACCCTCGAGCTGCTGGAAGAGGTTTTGCTGACCTTCAACGGCACCGTGCTGATGGTCAGCCACGACCGGGCATTCCTCGACAACGTGGTGACCAGCACCCTGGTCTTCGAAGGTGAAGGCAAGGTGCGTGAATACGTCGGTGGTTACCAGGACTGGATCCGTCAGGGCGGCT
>NZ_VBVZ01000715.1 GCF_005863185.1 Pseudomonas edaphica | reverse complement strand
ATGTTGGCGCAGGTGGATGCGAGGTTGCTGCCTGAAGTACGTGAGTGCCTGACCCTGGAGGCCGCGATTGCGGCGCGCAGTGGGTGGGGTGGCACGGCGCCGGAGCGGGTGCGGGAGCAAATTGGGCGGTTGAAGGTGGCGTTGGCAGCTCAGCAAAAATGGGCTGAGAGTTACACCGGATTCCGAATCTGATCGTTCCCACGCTCTGCGTGGGAATGCCGCCCAGGACGCTCCGCGTCCCGTTGCATGGCTCCAATTCTGCGCAATGGTGACGCGGAGCGTCACGGGATGCATTCCCACGCAGAGCGTGGGAACGATCGTGCAACACCTATATTTTTTGGAGTAGCACCATGAACCAAACCCCGGCGGAGCGCTTGGAAGCCGAGCGCAAGTTGTCCGAGAACCAGTTCGATATTACCCAGTACGAGCATGTGCCGCGGCGGTATTACGGGCGGATGTTTTTTGCCACGTTGATCGTGATCGCCCTGGCCGCGCTGTTGCGCGCATTTGCCAATGGCCAGATCGAATGGTCCTACATCGGCCAGTTCCTCACGTCTGAGGCCATCCTCTGGGGGCTGGTGAATACCATTGTCATGTCGATTTTGGCGATGGCGCTGGGTGTGGTGATCGGGGTGATCACGGCGATCATGCGCATGTCGGCCAACCCGATCCTGCGTTATGTGGCCATCACTTACACCTGGCTGTTCCGCGGTACGCCGCTGATTTTGCAGCTGCTGCTGTGGTTCAACCTGGCGCTGATTTTCCCGGTGATCGCGATTCCCGGCCTGTTCAGCATCGACACCGTCGACCTGATGACGCCGTTCGTGGCCGCCCTGCTTGGCCTGAGCATCAACCAGGGCGCCTACACCGCCGAAGTGGTGCGCGCCGGTTTGCTCTCGGTGGACACCGGCCAGTACGAAGCCGCCAAGTCTATCGGTATGCCGAGCCTGCAAGCACTGCGTAGGGTGATTCTGCCGCAGGCCATGCGTGTAATCATTCCACCGGTAGGCAACGAGTTCATCAGCATGGTGAAAATGACCAGCCTGGCCAGCGTGATCCAGTACTCGGAGCTGCTGCACAACGCGCAAAACATCTACTACGCCAACGCGCGGGTCATGGAGCTGCTGATTGTGGCCGGCATCTGGTACCTGGCGGTGGTGACTGTTCTTTCATTTGGTCAGAGCCGCCTCGAGCGTCGTTTTGCCCGCGGCGCCGGCAAGCGTTCGTAAGTTTGGGTTGAGGAGATTTGCCCCATGAGAAGCATCGTCAAGGCCGTCAACCTGAACAAGTATTACGACCAGTATCACGCGCTGCGCGACATCAATATCGAGGTCGAGCAAGGCGAAGTGATGTGCATCATCGGCCCGTCCGGCTCGGGTAAAAGTACGCTGCTGCGTTGCGTCAACCAGCTGGAAAAAATCGACAAGGGCGGCCTGTGGGTCGACGGCGAGCTGGTCGGCTACCGGGTGGTGGGCAACAAGCTGCATGAGATGAATGAATCGCAGATTGCCCGCCAGCGCCTGGCCACCGGCATGGTGTTCCAGCGTTTCAATTTGTTCCCGCATATGACCGTGTTGCAGAACATCATCGAAGGCCCGGTGCAGGTGCTCAAGCGCTCGCCCAAGGAAGCCATCGAAGACGCGCTGGAATTGCTGGCACGCGTCGGGCTGGCAGACAAGCGCAATGCATACCCGGTGGAATTGTCCGGCGGTCAGCAACAACGTGTGGCTATTGCTCGCGCCTTGGCGATGCGCCCCAAGTTGATGTTATTCGACGAACCCACGTCAGCCCTCGACCCGGAGCTTGTGGGAGAAGTGCTGTCGGTGATGCGTGATTTAGCCACCACCGGCATGACCATGATCGTGGTCACCCATGAGTTGGGCTTCGCCCGCGAAGTCTCCAACCGCATGGTGTTTATGGATGCCGGCCAGATTGTGGAAGCCGGCAGCCCCGAAGAAATTCTAATAAGCCCACAAAACCCGCGTACCCAAAGCTTTATTTCTGCCGTTCGCACTTAACTAAAAAACTAACGAGAACGCCCCCATGAAAAAATTGTTTATCCCAACGTTGCTCGCAGGCCTGATGGCCTCCACCTGTGTATTCGCGGCATTGCCGGCAGCAATCAAGGAAAAGGGCGAGATCAGCGCGGCCATCGTGCCGAACTACCCGCCGATGGATTTCAAGGACACCGCCACCAATAAACTCACCGGCCTGGACTTTGACCTGGGCAATGCCCTGGCTGAGCGCCTGGGTGTGAAGATCAAATGGCAGGAAACCGGCTTCGAGCAGATGCTCAGCGGCCTGACCACCAAGCGCGTCGACATTGTGCTGTCGGGCATGAGCGACACCACCGAACGCCAAAAGGCCGTGACCTTCATCGACTACTTCACCAGTGGCCCGCAGCTGTACACCCTGGCCAAGCGTGAAGACCTTCAGGCATTGACTGACCTGTGCGGTAAAAAAGTCGGCACCAGCCGCCGTACCACCTGGCCGTCGGAGATTGCCGCATGGAGCAAGGAAAACTGCGAAGCGGCCGGTAAGCCAGCCATTGTGGTGATCGGCACCGAAGGCTCGGCAGATGCGCGCGCGCAGTTGCAGCAGAACCGTCTGGATGCGGCGATGCAGGGCAGCGAGACCATTCCTTATCTGATGGCGCTGGACAAGGGTAAGTACAAGCCGGTGGGCCTGGCGATTTCCAAGCAGTTCACGGGGCTGGGGATTGAGAAGAGCAACACTGAGCTGGTGACGGCGATCAGTGAGGCGCTGCAGGGCATGATTGAGGATGGCACCTACGGCAAGATCCTCAAGAAGTGGGATCTGGAGCAAGGTGCGGTGGAAAAAATCAGCATCAATGCCGGCCAATAAACACAGGATCTAAAAATGTGGGAGCTGGCTTGCCAG
>NZ_VBVZ01000714.1 GCF_005863185.1 Pseudomonas edaphica | reverse complement strand
CGTCAGTACCCGCTTTATTGGAGAGCGTCGCGGTGTAGGTGATCTGACCACCTTCGTTGACGGCACTTGGCGCGGTCAACGTGACGGTCGTGGTGTCCGCAGTGCCAGGTGTGTCCGTGACGGTGGTATTCACCGGCGTTGTGCCCGGCACCAGGTTTTCGAAGTGCTCGCCGCCAGTTACACCCTTAATTGCGGTGGTAACGGTCTGGTCGCCTTTGTATACGTCGTTAGGCGCAACGGTGGTGACAGTGCTGCTGGACTGATTCACACCGATGGTGATGGTTTTGCCGTTGTCCAGGGTGACGGTCAGCGGGCTGGTGATGTTGGTCACCGGATTGCCCGACTTGTCGACCAGCGACGCGGTGTAAACGATGTTGCCGCCTTCACCAACGGTGGTAGTGGCGGTCAGGACCACATCGACTTTGTCGATGGTGTCGTTGATCGTGGTGGTCGCACCGTTACCTGCAACTTCCAGTTTTTCGAAGTTGCCGCCAGCAGTGTCGGTGATCTTGACCGTCTGGGTGCTCTTGTCGATGAACACGTCATCGCTAGGCGCAGGGACGGTCACGGTGCCGACGGTGTCGCCAGCCTTGATGGTGATGGTCGAGCCGTTATCCAGTTTCAGGGTTACGTCAGTGCCAGCCTTGTTGCTCAAGGTGGCGGTGTAAGTGATCTGGCCACCTTCGTTGACGGCACTTGGAGCGGTCAGCGTGACGGTCGTGGTGTCCGCAGTGCCAGGTGTGTCAGTCACTGTGGTGTTAACAGGCGTAGTGCCTGGCACCAGATTCTCGAAGTGCGCGCCGCCGGTCACGTTGGTGATGGCGGTGGTAACGGTCTGGTCGCCTTTGTACACGTCGTTTGGTGCTACAACGGTGACGCTGCCATTCGACTGATTCACACCGATGGTAATGGTCTGGCCATTGTCCAAAGTCACGGTCAGCGGGTTGGTGATGTTGGTCACTGCCGCGCCGTTTTTATCCACAAGGCTGGCGGTGTAGACGATATTGCCGCCTTCACCAACGGTGGTGGTGGCAGTCAGAACTACATCCACTTTGTCGATGGTGTCGTTGATCGTGGTGGTTGCGCCGTTACCTGCAACTTCCAGTTTTTCGAAGTTACCGCCAGCGGTGTCAGTGATCTTGACTGTCTGAGTGCTCTTATCGATGAACACGTCATCGCCAGGCGCCGCAACAGTCACGGAGCCAACGGTGTCGCCAGCCTTGATGGTGATAGTCGAACCGTTATCCAACTTCAGCGTTACATCAGTACCCGCTTTATTGGAAAGCGTAGCGGTATACGTAATCTGGCCACCCTCATTGACTGCGCTTGGCGCGGTCAACGTGACGGTAGTGGTGTTATCAGTACCCGGAGTGTCGGTGACGGTAGTGTTGACCGGCGTTGTACCTGGGACCAGGTTTTCGAAGTGCTCGCCACCGGTGACGCCTTTAATAGCGGTAGTGACGGTCTGGTCGCCCTTGTACACGTCATCTGGAGCTACAACGGTCACGCTGCCGTTCGATTGATTCACACCGATGGTAATGGTTTGGCCGTTATCCAAAGTCACAGTCAGTGGGTTGGTGATGTTGGTCACCGCATTACCCGACTTGTCGACCAGCGACGCGGTGTAAACGATGTTGCCGCCTTCGCCAACGGTGGTGGTGGCGGTCAGCACCACATCCACTTTGTCGATGGTGTCGTTAATGGTGGTGGTTGCGCCGTCGCCTGCGACTTCCAGTTTTTCGAAGTTGCCACCAGCAGTGTCGGTGATCTTGACCGTCTGAGTGCTCTTGTCGATGAACACGTCATCGCTAGGCGCAGGGACGGTCACGGTGCCGACGGTGTCGCCAGCCTTGATGGTGATGGTCGAGCCGTTATCCAACTTCAGCGTGACGTCAGTACCCGCTTTATTGGAGAGCGTCGCGGTGTAGGTGATCTGACCACCTTCGTTGACGGCACTTGGCGCGGTCAACGTGACGGTCGTGGTGTCCGCAGTGCCAGGTGTGTCCGTGACGGTGGTGTTCACCGGCGTTGTGCCCGGCACCAGGTTTTCGAAGTGCTCGCCGCCAGTTACACCCTTAATTGCGGTGGTAACGGTCTGGTCGCCTTTGTATACGTCGTTAGGCGCAACAGTGGTGACGGTACCGCTGGACTGATTCACACCGATGGTAATGGTCTGGCCATTGTCCAAAGTCACGGTCAGCGGGTTGGTGATGTTGGTCACTGCCGCGCCGTTTTTATCCACAAGGCTGGCGGTGTAGACGATATTGCCGCCTTCACCGACGGTGGTGGTGGCGGTCAGAACCACATCCACTTTGTCGATGGTGTCGTTGATGGTGGTGGTTGCGCCATCACCAGCCACTTCCAGTTTTTCGAAGTTACCGCCAGCGGTGTCGGTGATCTTGACGGTTTGAGTGCTCTTGTCGATGAACACGTCATCGCTAGGCGCAGGGACGGTTACGGAGCCAACGGTGTCGCCCGCTTTGATGGTGATAGTCGAGCCGTTATCCAACTTCAGGGTTACGTCAGTACCGGCCTTGTTGCTCAAGGTCGCGGTGTAAGTGATCTGGCCACCTTCGTTGACGGCACTCGGAGCGGTCAGCGTGACGGTTGTGGTGTCCGCAGTGCCAGGTGTGTCAGTCACTGTGGTGTTAACAGGCGTTGTGCCTGGCACCAGATTCTCGAAGTGCGCGCCGCCGGTCACGTTGGTGATGGCGGTGGTAACGGTCTGGTCGCCTTTGTATACGTCGTTTGGTGCTACAACGGTGACGCTGCCATTCGACTGATTCACACCGATGGTAATGGTCTGGCCATTGTCCAAAGTCACGGTCAGCGGGTTGGTGATGTTGGTCACTGCCGCGCCGTTTTTATCCACAAGGCTGGCGGTGTAGACGATATTGCCGCCTTCACC
>NZ_VBVZ01000713.1 GCF_005863185.1 Pseudomonas edaphica | reverse complement strand
CTCGGTCCGGAACTGCAGCGGCAATACCGCGCCGGTGAGTTCGACGTGTTGCTGGTCAAGCAGATGGGCGACAGCGATGACTGCCTGGCCTCGTGGCCGGAACCGCTGTGTTGGGTAGACAGCCGCAGCATGCCGTCGATTGGGCGCGACCCGCTGCCCTTGGTGGCGTTTCCGGTGGGCGGCTTGTACCGCAATGAAATGCTTCACCACCTGGAAGTCGGCGGTTGGCGTTGGCGCATCGGCTATTCCAGCGCCAGCCTAGCCAGTGTGTGCTCGGCGGTGGCGGCGGGGTTGGGCATCAGCCTGTTGCCGCGACGGGTGGTGCAGCCTGGGCATGTGGTGCTCGGCGATGACAGTGGTTTGCCGATGGTGCAGGGCGTGCGCCTGGCGCTGTATGGCCGCAGTGGCCTGGGGGCAGCGGGGCAAACGTTGCAGCGGCAATTGCTCGATTTATGCGCCAACAATCCATCTTGAAGCGTTCGACGAATGTTTTTTTGTGGCGAGCGGGCTTGCCACAATCCATGCGTTTACTGAATATTTTTTATGCCTCTAAAGCATTGAAAAACAACCCCTTCGCCACAGGCCACGGCCAACGTGGCTTTGGCGTTTCAGGGTGTTTCGTTTATTCAATTTAGATCTATGTATAACTTTAAAGATTACTTTAAGAGATAAGCGTCTAACCCCGATGATTCAGCCCTCGACGGCCGCTTTGGCAGGCCTGTCGGTTTTTTGGTTTGAAAACCGTAGGGAGTGAATCAATGGGCAATGTCCAGACCGCCGCCAGTGCGCCCGAGGCGCAGTGGCGCCAGGCACCGGGTGGTGAGTTGGTCGACCTTGGCCGGCCGCACCGCGCGCCGTTGGGGCAATTGCGTTTGCAGAAAACCCCGAAGCGTTTTTCGAGTCGTCGTGAAGGGATTCTGCTGGGGTTGCTGGTGTTGGCCCTGCACGGTGCGGTGATTTATTGGGTGAGCCAGAAGCCCACGCCGGTGTTGCCGATTGTGCCGCCGGAAATCCCGCCGATGACCATCGAATTTTCCCAACCCGCGCCGCCGGTGGTGGAGCCGCCTGCGCCTGTACCGCCGCCACCGCCACCGCCTGTGGTCGAGCCACCACCGCCGGTAGTCGATGAGTTGGCCGCCAAACCAGCGCCGCCCAAACCTGTTCCAAAACCCAAGCCGAAGCCGGTGCCAAAACCTGAACCCAAACCTGTGCCAAAAGCGGTCGAGCAACCGCCTGCGCCACCGAAACCTGCGCCTCCAGCGCCAGCAGCGCCACCGGCACCTTCACCTGCGCCGGTGACACCTGCTTCGGCCAACGCCGCGTACTTGAAGAACCCGGCGCCGGAGTACCCGTCACTGGCTCAGCGCCGTGGTTGGGAAGGCACCGTGCTGTTGCGCGTGCATGTGTTGGCCAGCGGCAAGCCGGGTGAGGTCCAGGTCCAGAAAAGCAGCGGTCGCCAGCAACTCGACGACGCCGCACTGGCCGCCGTGAAACGTTGGAGTTTCGTGCCG
Organism: Pseudomonas edaphica; assembly: GCF_005863185.1. Taxonomy (GTDB): domain Bacteria; phylum Pseudomonadota; class Gammaproteobacteria; order Pseudomonadales; family Pseudomonadaceae; genus Aquipseudomonas; species Aquipseudomonas edaphica. Next base: position 1,400 of record NZ_VBVZ01000713.1, on the reverse strand, counting down.
GCCAAGCAGGGCGATGTGGCCCAGGACGGCTGGGTCAGCGTTCCGATCGATTTCAAGATTCACTAACGATTCGGCAGCGGTGTGTTGGACACGCCGCCACCTGCACAGAGGGAAAACATCATGGCATTAGCATCTCCACTTGAATCCATCGAAAGCGCGGTAATCTGGCTGCTGGTGGTCTTTTCGGTCGCCACCTGGGGCCTGGCGTTATTGAAGGGCGTGCAGTTCGGGCGCCTCAAGGCGCAGGATCGCAAGTTTCACAAACAGTTCTGGGCGGCGTCGAGTCTCGATTCCGCCGCTGAGCTGACCGAGACCCAGCCCGGCGCCGCAGCCCGTGTAGCCCAGGCCGGTTATGCCGCGATCCAGGTCGGTGATGCCCCGCACGCAGCAGACTTGAGCCAGGCCATCAATCACCAGGACCGCCTTGAACGTGCCCTGCGCCAGCAGATCGTGCGTGAGCGCCGCTCTTTGGAAACCGGCCTGGCCGTGGTCGCCAGTATTGGCAGCACCTCGCCGTTTATCGGCCTGTTCGGCACCGTGTGGGGCATCATGGAAGCCCTCAAAGGCATCAGCGCTGCCGGCTCGGCCAGCCTGGAAACCGTCGCAGGTCCAATTGGTGCGGCATTGGTCGCTACCGGTGTGGGTATCGCGGTCGCGGTGCCGGCGGTGCTGGTCTACAACTACTTCCTGCGTCGCCTCAAGCTCACGGCAGCGGACCTGGATGACTTCGCCCACGACTTCTACAGCCTGGCGCAGAAGAATTCCTTCCGCGTGCTGCTGCACCCTACGCTGACCAAAAGCGCGGCAGGCACCGCGCAAAAAGTGAAGGAGGCGTCCTGAAATGGCCTTCTCCACGCAAGACAGTGATGAGGTGCTGAGCGAGATCAACGTCACACCGCTGGTGGACGTGATGCTGGTGCTGCTGGTGGTGTTTATCGTCACCGCGCCGTTATTGACCAATTCGATCCCGATCAACCTGCCCAAGACCCAGGCCGTAGCCCCGGTGGAGCAGAAAGACCCGCTGGTGGTCAGCATCGACGGCGTCGGCAAATTGTTTATCAACAAGGACGAAATCCAGCCTGACCTGCTTGAGTTCAACCTGCAGGCGGCCAAGGCCAAGGACCCGCAAGTGCGGGTGCAACTGCAGGCCGATGATGGTGTGAATTACGGCGAAGTGGCGCGAGCCATGGCGTCTATCGAGCGCGCAGGCATCACCAAGCTGTCGGTGATTACTGCACGTTAAGTTTCAAAAGCCTCGACAATTTTTTGGCCGTCTCCTTGGCAGGGTGCGGCCTTTTTTTTGCCTGGTATTTACCTGATTTCCACTGTGCAACCCGGTCCATGTGGGAGCTGGCTTGCCTGCGATAGCGGTCTCTCAGTTACAGATGTATCGACTGACC
>NZ_VBVZ01000712.1 GCF_005863185.1 Pseudomonas edaphica | reverse complement strand
ATGCAGACACCTCGGTCTGTCAGTTGAACCGAGGTGATGCAATCGCAGGCAAGCCAGCTCCCACATTTTTTACCCGGTTTAGTCAGTTGCTCAGTGGGCGGCGCTGTAACGTCGCACGCCGGATTCGACTTGAGGAATCTGCGCCGCCGTGCTGCCCGATGCCTGAAACAACACCAGATGCTCCGCCGCCACCCGAATCCCCACCTGCGCGCCCACCTGATGGTCGGCATGGCTGGGGAAAATCGACTCCAGCTGTGCACCGGTCGGCAGTTGCAAGCGGTACAAGGTCGAAGCACCGAGGAAAGTCTTGCCGACAATCCGCGCTTTTAACGCGCTGTCGGGTGCGTAAACGATGTCATCCGGACGTAGCAACACATCCACCGCGCCACCCGTTGGCCAGGTGTAGGCACGGTTGCCACGCAGATCACCCAGTTCGGTACTCACCGATTCCGGCGAACTCAATTGCCCGCGAATGAAGTAACCCTGGCCGATAAAGCTGGCGACATAAGGGGTTTGCGGTTCGTGGTAGAGGTTGTAGGGCGTGTCCCACTGCTCAAGACGGCCCTCTTTGAATACGCCCACGTGATCACTCACGGCGAAGGCTTCTTCCTGATCATGGGTGACCAGAATCGCGCTGGTGCCGCGCGCCTTGAGAATGTCGCGTACTTCATGGCTGAGCTTGCGCCGCAGTTCACCGTCGAGGTTGGAGAAAGGTTCATCGAGCAGCAACAGTTGCGGTTCCGGCGCCAAGGCGCGGGCGAGGGCGACGCGTTGTTGCTGGCCGCCGGAAAGTTCGTGGGGGAAACGCTTGCCGAGGTTTTTCAGGTTGACCAGTTCCAGCAGTTCGCCAACCACGCGGTCTTTTTGCGGGTGCTTGCGAATGCCAAAGGCGATGTTGTCGGCCACGCTCAAATGCGGAAACAGCGCGTAGTCCTGGAACACCATGCCAATGCGGCGTTTCTCCGGCGCCAGGGTGAACCCGGCGCTGGAGATTACTTCACCGGCCAGGCTGATCTCACCTTCATGCACCGGCTCAAACCCGGCAATGGCCCGCAAGGTCGTGGTTTTGCCGCAACCCGAGGAACCCAGCAGGCAGCCGATGTCGCCGGCGTTGAGGTGCAGGTTGAGGTTCTGCACCACGCGTTGATCTTGATAACCGCATGCCAGATTGCGCAGGTTCAGCAGTAATGGCTGGCTCATGCGTGGTGGTACGACGGCGGGACGAGGAATTCGAGCAGCGCCTTTTGCGCATGCAGGCGGTTCTCAGCCTGGTCCCACGCCACCGAACGCTCATCGTCGAGCAGGTCGAGGCTGATTTCTTCGCCCCGGTGCGCGGGCAGGCAGTGCATGAACAGCACGTCCGGCGCGGCCAGGTCGAGCAGGGCACGGGTCACCTGGAACGGCGCGAACAGCGCCAGGCGCTTGGCGGTTTCTTCTTCCTGGCCCATGGAGGTCCACACGTCGGTGCTCACCAGGTGCGCGCCGATGACCGCGTCACGCGGGTCGCGCACCACGGTCACGCGATCACCGGCCTGGGCCAGGAAACGTGCATCCGGCTCGTAGCCTTCGGGGCAGGCAACGCGCAGTTGGAAGTCGAACTGGATCGCCGCTTCTATATAGCTGTTGCACATGTTGTTGCCGTCCCCGATCCAGGCCACGGTCTTGCCCTGGATCGAACCACGGTGTTCAAGGAAGGTTTGCATGTCGGCCAGCAACTGGCACGGGTGCAGGTCATCGGACAGGCCGTTGATCACCGGTACGCGCGAGTTGGCGGAAAATTCGGTCACGGTGCTGTGGGCAAAAGTACGGATCATCACCGCATCGAGCATGCGCGACATCACGCGGGCAGCGTCGGCGATCGGTTCGCCGCGGCCCAGTTGGGTGTCACGCGAGGACAGGAAGATGGCTTGACCACCCAGCTGGATCATGCCGGCTTCGAACGACACGCGGGTGCGGGTCGACGACTTCTCGAAAATCATCCCGAGCACACGGTTTTTCAAAGGCTCGAACAGTACGCCGCGGTTACGCAGGTCTTTAAGCTCAATGCCTCGACGGATCACGCTGACCAGCTCTTCGGGCGTGCAATCCATCAGGGAGAGAAAGTGCCTTGCGCTCATCATTAACTACCTTTTTGCAACAGACCGCAGATACTCAAAGCCTTGTTTATTGTGACAACGGGCGAGACCTGCGGCGAAAGCCGCACGGGGCGACGAAATAGGGGAAGGCGCGATCTTATAATTAAATGTCGCGTCTTACCAATAGGGCTACAGTTTTTAAGGGTGTTCAAGAGGGGCGCCGAAGCGCTTTTGAAGACTGATTCCTGACAGCAGCGACCCATTTGTACACTGGCGCCAAGACCTTTTGCAATGTGTGGGGCGGGCCTGGAGCGGGTTGTGTCGGTTTCGGAGCGCCTATGCAAAGATTTGAAACACTTGCCCATGGCCTGGCCTGATGCCCCTCGATTCACAGAACGAACGTTGCTGGTGCGCGTTCAGGTGTCGGGCCATAGTTGGGCCAAAGCCCAATAAAGAGACTGGCCATGACCAAGACTCTCCACCACCGTGCCTGCCATCTGTGTGAAGCCATCTGCGGCCTGACCCTGGAAACCACCCAGGCGGACGACGGCAGCCTGGCGATCACCTCTATCAAGGGCGACCCGCTGGACGCGTTCAGCCGCGGACACATTTGCCCAAAAGCCGTGGCGCTGCAGGATATTCAGAACGACCCCGACCGCCTGCACCAGCCCATGCTGCGAGTGGGCAGCGACTGGCAGCCGATCCCGTGGGACGAGGCCTTTGCACTGGTAGCCGAACGCCTCGCAGGCATCAGGCCAGGCCATGGGCAAGTGTCTCAAATCTTTGCCTAGGCCCTCCGAAACCGACACAACCCGCTCCAGGCCCGCCCCACACAGTGC
>NZ_VBVZ01000711.1 GCF_005863185.1 Pseudomonas edaphica | reverse complement strand
GTGTATCGGTGACGGTGGTGCTGACCGGCGTAGTACCTGGTACCAAATTCTCGAAGTGCTCGCCGCCAGTCACGTTGGAGATAGCAGTAGTAACGGTCTGGTCGCCCTTGTACACGTCATCTGGAGCGACAACGGTCACGTTGCCGCTGGACTGATTCACACCGATGGTGATGGTCTGGCCATTATCGAGAGTGACGGTCAACGGGCTGGTGATGTTAGTCACCGGCGCGCCGTTTTTATCCACAAGGCTGGCGGTATAGACGATGTTGCCGCCTTCGCCGACTGTGGTGGTTGCGGTCAGGACCACATCCACTTTGTCGATGGTGTCGTTGATAGTCGTGGTTGCGCCGTCGCCTGCGACTTCCAACTTCTCGAAGTTGCCGCCAGCGGTGTCAGTGATCTTGACGGTCTGAGTGCTCTTATCGATGAACACGTCATCGCTAGGCGCAGGGACAGTCACTGTGCCGACGGTGTCGCCAGCTTTGATGGTGATAGTCGAGCCGTTATCCAACTTCAGCGTTACGTCTGTGCCCGCTTTATTAGAGAGCGTAGCGGTGTACGTAATCTGACCGCCTTCATTGACTGCGCTTGGCGCGGTCAACGTGACGGTAGTGGTGTTGTCCGTACCCGGTGTATCGGTGACGGTGGTGCTGACCGGCGTAGTACCTGGTACCAAATTCTCGAAGTGCTCGCCGCCAGTCACGTTGGAGATAGCAGTAGTAACGGTCTGGTCGCCCTTGTACACGTCATCTGGAGCTACAACGGTCACGCTGCCGTTCGATTGGTTCACACCGATGGTAATGGTCTGGCCATTGTCCAGAGTCACGGTCAACGGATTGGTGATGTTAGTCACCGCATTACCCGACTTGTCGACCAGCGACGCGGTGTAAACGATGTTGCCGCCTTCACCAACGGTGGTGGTGGCGGTCAACACGACATCCACCTTATCGATAGTGTCGTTGATGGTCGTAGTTGCACCATCACCAGCCACTTCCAGCTTCTCGAAGTTACCGCCAGCAATGTCAGTGATCTTGACGGTTTGAGTGCTCTTATCGATGAACACGTCATCGCCAGGCGCCGCAACAGTCACGGAGCCAACGGTATCGCCAGCCTTGATGGTGATGGTCGAGCCGTTATCCAACTTCAGCGTTACATCAGTACCCGCTTTATTGGAAAGCGTAGCGGTGTACGTAATCTGACCACCTTCGTTCGCCTCGGACGGAGCCGTCAAGGTGACCGTCGTGGTGTCAATCGAGTCGGTAATCGTGGTGACCGCAGGCGTAGTGTTCGGCACCAGGTTTTCAAAGTTGCCGCCGGTCGCGCCAGTAATGGTGGTGCTCACCGTACTGCCATTCACGTAAACGTCGTTCGGTGGAGTGTCGACCACCACACTGCCGACAGATTCGCCAGCTTTGATAGTGATCACCGAGCCATCGCTCAAGGTGACAGTTACCGGGGTTTGCGCCGGGTTGGTCAGGGTGGCGGTGTAGGTAATCTGCCCACCTTCGGTAACGGTATTGGTAGCCGTCAGCGAAACAGTGGTGGTGTCGATCGAATCGGTGATCGTGGTGACCGCAGGCGTAGTGCTCGGTACCAGGTTTTCAAAGTTGCCGCCGGTTGCCCCGGTGATGGTGGTGCTGACGGTCGAACCGTTGTTGTAAACGTCGTTCGCCGGGGTATCCACGACGACGGTGCCAACCGACTCCCCTGCCTTGATGGTAATCACCGAGCCATTGCTCAAGGTGACAGTCACCGGCGTCTGCGCCGGGTTGGTCAAGGTGGCGGTGTAGGTAATCTGGCCGCCTTCAGTCACGGTACTGCCCGCCGTCAGTGTGACGGTGGTGGTATCGATCGAATCAGTAATCGTAGTAACCGCAGGCGTCGTGCTCGGTACCAGATTTTCAAAGTTGCCGCCGGTCGCACCAGTAATAGTGGTGCTGACAGTCGAACCATTGTTGTAGACATCGTTCGCCGGAGTGTCCACGACGACGGTGCCAACCGACTCCCCAGCCTTGATCGTGATCACCGAGCCATTGCTCAAGGTGACAGTCACCGGCGTCTGCGCCGGATTGGTCAGGGTAGCGGTGTAAGTGATCTGACCGCCTTCGGTCACGGTGTTACCCGCCGTCAGCGTGACGGTGGTGGTGTCGATCGAATCAGTGATCGTAGTAACCGCAGGCGTAGTGCTCGGTACCAGGTTTTCGAAGTTGCCGCCGGTCGCACCGGTAATAGTAGTGCTGACAGTCGAGCCATTGTTGTAAACGTCGTTCGCCGGAGTATCGACAACAACAGTGCCAACCGACTCCCCAGCCTTGATCGTGATCACCGAGCCATTGCTCAAGGTGACAGTCACCGGGGTTTGCGCCGGGTTGGTCAGGGTGGCGGTATAGGTAATCTGACCGCCTTCAGTCACGGTATTGCCCGCCGTCAACGTGACGGTGGTGGTGTCGATGGTGTCGGTAATCTGCGTAACGGCCGGGTTCGGGTCAATCGTCAGCACCAGGTTGTTGCCGCCGGTGGTGCCGGTGACGTTCACGTTGATCTGGCTTGGGTCGATGTACGGGCTGTCATTCGGTGCCAGCGGCACGTTAACGGTGCCGGTCAGTTGGCCGGCGGTGATGGTGATCACGGCACCATTGGACAGGGTGATGCTCAGGTCATTGATCGGCGGCTGCGTGACGGTGGCGGTGTAGGTCAGCACACCACCAGCTTCAGTGATGGTCGGCGTTGCGCTCAGCGTCAGGGTCGACGTCTGCAAGACCAGGTTGCCATTGCCACCGGCGCCCTGGGCGCCCGTGAGTTGGGTCGTTGTTGCGGCGCCCTGGCCCAGTGGGCCGGTCGGAAACCCGATCGTCGGGTCGACACGGCCAGCCGTCGCGTCCAGTACAACAAAGCTGTGGCCCCCGCCCGCAGCACCATTACCG
>NZ_VBVZ01000710.1 GCF_005863185.1 Pseudomonas edaphica | reverse complement strand
AAGGATTAATGTGAACTTCGCCTCCCCAATCCCTTTTCTGCCACCACCGGCTGCGGTGCGATTGCTCGCGCCTGGGGTTCAGCAGGGCGCCTTGGGGGAATACATTCGGATCATCTGGTCCCTCGCTCAGCACACCTACAGCCGCCGGGCGTATTGGCGGCTTTGACTGTAGTTCATGGAGTTTGAAATGAAGCGTAAGCCGTTCCAGAAAACCCTGCTGGCCCTGATGGTCAGCGCAGGCGCCGCGCATGTTGCTGCGGTGGAATTCGACGTGAGCAGCGGCCAGAACAAGTGGAAAGGCCAGGTGTTCAACGAGCCTGTCACCTTGGTCGGGTCGCGCAATGTGGTGGCCACCCAGCGTAATGTCGATGGGGCCAGTGTTGCCGAGACCAATGTTCAGGGTTCGCTGATCAACCGCGCCGACTACAACATCGATGGCAGTGGCCTCAACATCCGTGGTTTTGTAGTGGATGGCGCGCTGGACTCTGATCTGCGGGCCCGTGGCGGCACGATCACCGGTGATGTCATCCAGGCCGGTACGATCAGGCTCACCAACCAGACCTGGGCCGAAGGTTTTGAGGTGGGCGCCGCGAACATCGGCGGCAGCGTGATCAACTCCGGAACTATCGTCACCGTTGACGTGCCGGGGTCGGACAGTGACGGCGAGGGCATGTACCTCAATGGCACGACCGTCGGTGGTGACGTGATCAACTCCGGCCTGATTGATGTCACTTCCATCTACGGCTACGGCCTGATCCTGGACACCCATAACAATATGCCGGTGACCGTCGGCGGCAAAATCCTCAACTCCGGCACCATCCGCGTCACGGGCGAAGAGGCGTTGGGCATTGAAGTTGAAACCGACACCAGTGACCTGCGTATAGAAAACAGCGGTGTGGTGACGGTCAACGGTGGTATGGCCAGGGCCGTACAGTTCAACTCCGGCACCTTCGATTACTTGCTCAACACCGGCACGATTGAAGCCAACGGCGCCAATGCGGTGGCTGTGCATCTGACTGGGGCAACCTTTACCCAGAACCCGCAGTCGGGCGCGCGCGGCGTTATCAACCGGGGTCTGATCAGTGCCGACAGCACCGCGATCCTGGTCAATGCCCGCGACCAGACTTCGCCCTTCGAGATCAACCAGCAAGCAGGCGAGATCCGCAGCAAATCCGGCACGGCCATCGACGCCGCCAACCTTGCCACGCTGAACTGGACGGGCGGCAAAATCACCGGCGACTTGCTCAACCTGAGTGCGGTGAATGTCGCCGGCCAAGCTGATTTTGCCGGCCAGCGCATCATCGCGCCGGTCTCGATAAATTCCGGCTCGTTGAACCTGGCCGCGCCCGGTACCACGATCAGCGGCAACCTTAACGTCGCCAGCGGTGCGGGCATTGATATGCACCTGGCCGACAGCGTGGTGCCGACCACGCCGTATCTGTCGGTCAACGGTACGGCTAATTTCGCCCAGGCGTCGAAGCTCACGGTGAGTGCGCAGCCAGGCGACTTTGCGCGCACCAATAACGGCACTCTATACACCCTGTTGCAGGCCACCAGTGTGCAGAACAACGGCCTGTCGGTTGCCAGTTCGTCATCGCTGCTCAACGTGCTGAGCTACTCGGCGGATGCGCAAACGGTCAAGGCTGTCGTCGCAGTTAAAGACAACCAGCAAGTGCAGCAGGAACTTGCCGGTGCAGGTGCCAGCGCCGCAGCGGCCACGGCGGTGAATACGTTCAAGAACGATGTGCTCGGCGGGCTCAACCAGAACGACCCAGTGTTCCAGTCCCTCGCCAACGCCGGGACTGCGCAACAGCTTGCTCAAGTGAGCGAGCAGCTCAAGCCGGACGTCAACCGTGGCGCGCTGGATGTGGCGTTGTCGGGGCAGACTGTTATCAATGGCGCAATCTTCAACCGCCTTACCGACCAGCGCGCAGGCCATCAAACCGGCGGCGTGTGGGTGCAGGGTTTGAGCAGCAACATGGACCAGGATGGGCGCGGCGGTAACAACGGTTACTCGGCCAACAGCAGCGGCATGGCCGTGGGTGTGGACGGGCGTTTGAACGACACCACCACCCTGGGCGTGGCTTACAGCTACCTTAATTCCAACATCCATTCGGACCTGGGCAACAAGACCGATGTGGAGGGCCACGCGCTGTCGCTGTATGGCAACTGGGCGCTGCAAAACTGGTTTGTGGATGGCAGCCTCAGCTACGGTCATAACGACAACGACAGCAAGCGCCATGTGGCGGGCACCACGGCCAAGGGCAGTTACGACAGCAACGTGTTGGCAGCCAGCGTGATCGGCGGCTACAGCTTCAAGCCATCGCAGGCGGTGGTGATCGAGCCACGCGTAGCGGCGCGTTATGCCAATGTGCGCATGGACGGCTACGACGAGAAGGGTTCTTCGGCGGCGCTGAGCACGCGTTCGCAGCGTTATGAAGTGGGTGAGTTGGGCGCCGGTGTGCGTTTGGCCGGCAACTTGCCGATGGGCGCAGGCAGCCTGCAACCGGAAGCGACCTTGATGGCGTATCACGACCTGATGGGTGATCGCGTCGCGCAAACCTCCAACTTTGTGGCGGGTGGTGCGGCGTTCACCACCACCGGCGCGTCGGTGGCGCGTGACAGCTACGAGGCGAGTGTGGGCGTGAATTACCAGGTGTCGGACTTCACCGTGGGCGCCAGCTACACCCGCCAAGCGCGCAGTGGCTTTGACGCCGATGGCGTGATGCTCAAAGCGCGTTACGCGTTCTAAGCCCCAGCGCTGATCGTTCCCACGCTCCGCGTGGGAATGCCGCCCTGGACGCTCTGCGTCTGCTTTTGAGGCCGTGACGCAGAGCGTCACCGGATGCATTCCCACGCGGAGCGTGGGAACGATCGGTAACACCACCAAACCCCTGTGGGAGCGGGCTTGCCCGCGATGGCGGTGGG
>NZ_VBVZ01000070.1 GCF_005863185.1 Pseudomonas edaphica | reverse complement strand
AGCATGTCGTAGTCGACATGGAAGGTATCGCCAGGGCGGGCCGCCACCGGGCGGGTGAATGAGCCACCGAGGATCACTTGCCCGGGCAGTAGCGTGACGTCGTACGCGGCCAGCTTGTTGGCCAGCCAGGCCACGCCCTTGGCCGGGTGGTTGAGCACCGCCGCTGACACGCCGGACTCTTCGATCACGCCATTGCGGTACAGCACCGCCGGCACCTTGCGCAGGTCGATCTCGGTGGGCCGCACGGCGCGGCCGCCCAGCACCACACCGGCATTCGCGGCATTGTCGGAGATAGTGTCGAAGACCTTGCGGGTAGCGTTGGTCTGCGGGTCGACCTGTTGGATGCGCGCGTCGATGATCTCCAGCGCCGGGATCACCCACTCGGTGGCGTCGAGCACATCGAACACCGTGCAGTTCGGGCCTTTGAGCGGTTTACCGAGAATGAAGGCCAGTTCCACTTCCACCCGTGGCACGATGAAACGCTCGAACGGAATGTCGCTGCCTTCGTCGAAAAACATGTCATCGAGCAGCGCGCCAAAATCGGGCTCGGTGATGTTCGACGAGACCTGCATGGCCCGCGAAGTCAGGCCGATCTTGTGGCCTTTCAAGCGGCGCCCGTCCTGGATCTTTTGCGCCACCCAGGCGCGCTGGATGGCGTAGGCGTCTTCAATGGTGATGCCGGGGTAGTCGAGGGAAAACTGGCGCACCTGTTCGCGGCTGCGTTCGGCGCGGTCCAGGTGGGCGGCGGCGGCGAGGATTTGCTGGGAGTCGAGCATGGCAACGGTCTCTAGTGTGGGTTGACGATGGCGGCGTGGGTGCGCAGCACCAGCAGGCCGCCGAGGGCGATAAACAGGGCGAGTACGTAAAGCGCCAGGCTGGCGCTCTGGGTCGCGTCGCGCATCCAGCCGATCAGGTACGGCGCGAGGAACGCGGCGATGCTGCCGAACGAACTGATCATGGCGATGCCGGCAGCTTGGGTGGTGGTCGAGAGGAACGCCGGCGGCAGCTGCCAGAACATCGGCAAGGCGGCACTGGCGCCCATGCCGGCGACCACCAGCCCGCCCATCACCAGCAGCGGGTTGCCCGGCGCCAGGCCCGCCACGGCGATGCCGACGGCGGCCATCTGCAGTGGCACACACAGGTGCCACCGGCGTTCGCGATGGCGGTCGGATGAGCGCCCGCAACCGATCATGAAGAAGCAGCCGGCCAGGTAGGGTACGGCGCTGAGCAGACCGACCTGGCTGTCGCGGCCGATGCCGGCGCCGTGGATCAGCGTGGGCATCCAGAAGGCGAGGGTGTTGACCGCCAACATCACCGCAAAGTACACCGCCACCAGCAGCCACACTTGCGGGTCACGCAGGATGCCGCCGAATGAAGTGATGGTCTTGCGCTGTTCCTCGCTGCTGAGTTGGGTGCGCAGTTGCTGCTTTTGCGCGTCCGTCAGCCAGCTCACTGAATCAAAACCATCCGGCAACCACTTGAGCACCACCAGACCGAGCAGCACCACCGGCGCGCCTTCGATCAGGAACATCCACTGCCAGCCGCGCAGGCTGCCGACATCATGGAAGTTTTCCAGGATCGCGCCGGAAATCGGCCCGCCCAGCACGCCGGCCATCGGCACCGCAATCGCGAACAGTGCGGTGACCTGGGCGCGGCGGCGTGCCGGGTACCAACGGTTGAGAAACACCAGAATGCCGGGGAAAAAACCGGCCTCGGCCACCCCCAGCAGAAAGCGCAACACGTAGAAACCACGCGCACTTTCGACCCACAACATGCCGGTGGACAACAGGCCCCACACCACCATCAGGCTGGCTATCCAACGCCTCGGCCCGACCCGGTCCAGGGCCATATTGCTTGGCACGCCAAACAGCGCGTAGGCGATAAAAAACAGCCCGGCGCCGAAGCCGTAGACCGTGTCGCTGAAGTGCAGGTCGCTGCTCATCTGCATTTTGGCAAAACCGATGTTGATGCGGTCCAGATGGGCGAACAGGTAACACACCAGCAACAGTGGCATTAGCCGCCAGGTGACTAAACGATGGGTGCGGTCGTGCTCAGCCAGCACGTGGCTGGCAGTGGAATTGGCTGTGCTCATGGTGTTGTACTTTTTGTTTGAGTGGCCGTGAGAGGGGCGGCGGGGCTTAGCCCGTCGGGTTGTTCAGGAACGCATGCACATTGTTCTGCTTGAAATTGAGCTGCGGGTGCAGCTCGACCATCTCGAATGACAGCGCCAGCAAGCGTTGCGCTTGCAACGGGGCAAAGTGTGCGGTGATCACCGCGAACAGCGCTTCGGCCACCGCCTGGCGGGTGGCAAGGTCGCGGCCATGGCCGACTTTTAGGGTCATGTGTACAAAGGCGTAGTCGTGCTTGCCGTCAGCCATGCGCCAGCTGTCCAGGCGCACGCCACGGCTGCGAATGCCGCCGAGTGGGAACACGCCAGTGTCGCCCAGCACGTGATGGACTTTTTCAAACAGGCTGGGCAGATCGGCCTGTTGCTCAATGTTGTCGGTGTACTCGGCGATAAAATGCGGCATGGTTTTTCTCCCAGGTTTACAGCGGGAAAATCGCGTTGATCTGGCCGGTGCCCGAACTGCCGAACGGCGGCGTGATGATCTCGGCAGGCTTGGCATAGTCCGGCCCCCCGAGCAGGCCCAGGAGCATGGCGGTGTCGTGCATCTTGCCTTCGCCAAAGCAGTGTTCGGCGTAGTCGGGCAGCATCGCGCAGAACTCCTCGAAGCGGCCTTGCTTCCACATCTCCACTACGTGCAGGTCCACTTGCTTGTCGAACTCACGGGTCCAGTTATGGATATTCGCCTCGGCCTGGCGGTCATCCGAAAAGCGGTGGGACAGTGAACCGGAAGCCAGCACCAGTACCTTGCGATCACTCTTTTCGATAGCCCGGCGCACAGCGGCGCCAAACGCGAAACTGTCCTCCAGGCGATGCCAGGCGCACCAGGCCGCGATGGAGATGACCTTGAATTTCTCATCCTCCGGCACGCCCATGTGCATGTAGCGCATGGGCACCAGGGTGCCGTATTCCAGCTCCAGGCTCGGGATGTTATGGGCCATGCTGCGCACGCCGGCGAGGTTGGCTTCAGCGGCAATCAGCTCACCCAATTGCGGGTCGCCTGGGTAGGCGTACTCCATGTTCTTGATAAAGTGCGGCAGCTCGTTGCTGGTGTAGGTGCCCTGGAACTGCGCGCCACAGTTGACGTGATAGCCGCTGTTGACCAGCCAGTGCACGTCGAACACCACGGCGGTGTCGGCGCCCAGCTCGCGGGCGCGCCGACCGATTTCCTTGTGGCCGGCGATCGCCGCTTCGCGACAGCCGTGATGTTTGCCGGGCAACTCCGACAGGTACATCGACGGTACGTGGCAGATCTTCGCTGCCAGAACCACTTCGCCCATGATCATTCTCCTGAGTACTTATTCTTGTAATACCAGTGAGGCCCCTTTGGGAGCTGGCTTGCTCTGGTGCTACACACCCCAACGCGGGATGTGATGGCTGCCCATGGAAATGCACACGTTCTTGATCTCGGCAAACACTTCAAAGCTGTACTGGCCGCCTTCGCGCCCGGTACCGGAGCCTTTGACGCCGCCGAACGGCTGACGCAGGTCGCGCACGTTCTGGCTGTTGATAAATACCATGCCGGCTTCAATTCCGCGCGCCAGGCGATGGGCCTTGCCGATGTCCTGGGTCCAGATATACGAGGCCAGGCCGTACTCGGTGTCGTTGGCCAGTTGCAGCGCCTCGGCCTCGTCCTTGAATGGAATCAGGCACACCACCGGGCCGAAGATTTCTTCCTGGGCGATGCGCATCTTGTTGTTCACATCGGCAAATACGGTCGGCTGGATAAACTGGCCTTTGCTCAAATGCGCGGGCAGATTGGCCGGGCGTTCCAGGCCACCGGCGAGCAAGGTGGCGCCTTCTTCCAGGCCAATCTTGATGTAGCCGGTGACCTTGTCGTAGTGCGCCTGGGTGATCATCGAGCCGACCTGGGTTTTCGGGTCTTGCGGGTCGCCGACGATCAAGCGTTTTGCGCGTGCGGCAAACTCGGCGACAAACTGCGGGTAGACACTCTCCTGGATAAAGACCCGGCTGCCGGCGGTGCAGCGTTCGCCGTTCAGCGAAAAGATCGTGAACAGCGCGGCATCCAGGGCGCGTTCAAGGTCGGCGTCTTCAAAGATCAGCACCGGCGACTTGCCGCCCAGTTCCATCGAGTACTTTTTCAGCCCGGCGGTTTGCATGATCTTCTTGCCGGTGGCGGTGCCGCCCGTGAAGGAGATAGCGCGCACGTCCGGGTGGCGCACCAGTGCATCACCGGCGGTGGCGCCGTAGCCCTGGATTACGTTGAGCACGCCGTTGGGAATTCCGGCTTCCACCGCCAGGCGCCCGAGTTCATTGGCGGTCAGCGGCGACAGCTCGGACATCTTCAGCACTGCTGTGTTACCCAGCGCCAGGCACGGCGCGGTCTTCCAGGTGGCGGTCATGAACGGCACGTTCCAGGGCGACACCAACCCGCACACGCCCACCGGCTGGTAGAGGGTGTAGTTGAGCATCTGATCGTCCACCGGGTAGCTGTGGCCGTCCATGCGCGTGCAGACTTCGGCGAAGAAATCAAAGTTGTGCGATGCGCGGGGGATCAGCACGTTCTTGGTCTGGTGGATCGGCAAGCCGGTATCGAGGGTTTCCAGCTCGGCCAGGCGCGGCACGTTCTGCTCGATCAACTCACCCAGTTTGCGCATCAGCCGGGCGCGTTCTTTGGCCGGGGTGTTGGCCCATTTCGGGAAGGCTTCTTTGGCGGCTGCAACGGCCTGCGCAACTTCCTCGGCGCCGCCGCTGGCGACTTCGCCAATGGCTTCGCCGGTGGCCGGGTTGTAGTTGATGAAGGTGTCTTTGCTTTCGACCTCACGGCCGTTGATCCAGTGTTTGATCATGCTGCTCACGCCTCTTTACGGGCGGAGAAAAACTCCGCTTCGCTGACAATTCGGTTGACCAGGCGACCTACGCCTTCGACTTCCACCACCACTTCATCGCCCGGCACCACATCGGCCAGGCCTTCGGGCGTGCCGGTGGCGATCATGTCGCCGGGTTGCAGGGTCATGAAGCTGGAGAGGTACTCGATCAGGTAGGGGATATCGAAAATCATGTCGCGGGTGCTGCCTTCCTGACGCAGTTCACCGTTGATCCAGGTGCGCAGGGTCAGGTTGCTCGGGTCGGGCACGTCCGCGACATCGACGATCCACGGGCCGACCGGGGTGGTGGCGTCACGGTTTTTCACGCGCAGGTTGGGGCGGTAGTAGTTTTCCAGGTAGTCGCGGACCGCATAGTCGTTGCACACCGTGTAACCGGCCAGGTAGTCCAGGGCATCCGCGCGCTTGACGTTGCGCGCGGTCTTGCCGATGACCGCCACCAGCTCGCACTCGTAGTGCATGTAGGCAACGTTATCCGGGCGCCAAGTGACTTGGCGATGGCCGGTGTAGGTGCCCACCGACTTGATAAATGCCAGCGGTTCGGTGGGCGGTGTGAAGGCCAGCTCGGCAGCGTGGTCGGCATAGTTCAGGCCCAGGGCGAACATGCTGCCGGTGGCCGGTGGCAGCCATTGCACCTGTTGTTCGGCGAGCAGGCGGCCGTCGTTGAGGCGCACGCTGCAATCAGCCTCTACCTGTACGTGATGGGTTTCGCCTTCAAAACGGATACGAGCGTGTTTCATGCGTGTGCCTCCGCCTGCACGGTGTTGGCCAGGCGACCGATACCGTTGATTTCAACCTCAACCTGGTCCCCAGGCTGCACATCCACGCGGCCCTCCGGTGTGCCGGTGATCAGCACATCGCCGGGGTATAGGGTCATGAACTCGCTGATCTCGGCGATCAATTGCGGGATGTCGCGCACCCAATGGGTCGTCGAGTTTTCCTGGCGCAGTTCGCCGTTGACGAACAACTTGAGGCTCAGTTGGTTAGGGTTTGCAACTTGATCACGCGGGATCAGCTCGGCGCTTAACGCGCAAAACCCGTCACGGCATTTGGCTTTGACGGCGGGGCGGTAGTAGCTGTCTTCCGGCAGGCTGAATTCATTGACCACCACATAACCGGCCACATGCGCCATGGCGTTTTCCAGGCTGACGCGGCTGGTGCGCTGGCCGATCACCACGCCCAGCGCCGGCCCCGGTTGCAGGCGTTCGCCCGCGGGATGCAGCACTACACCGCCGTGCTTGTTGCGTGTGTTGGGGGTCTTGATAAACAGCACCGGCTTGGCAGGCGGCTTCTGGTAGGGCGCCTGCTGGAAGGCGGCGAGATGCTGGTCCAGCAGACCCTGGTAGTTCAGCGCAACGCCGAACAAGGTGCCGCTGGCAACATCATGCAGGGTACGGCTCATGCGTTTCTCCTGGCGGTGGCGACTGCTGCATAAGCAGTTCGTTAATGTGTTAACGTTATAATTAATATGTTAACTACCGTCAAGCGTGGCAAAATCCGGCGGGATCAAAACAATAAGAAGAGTGTTCTGTGAAACCGATTCCGAACATCAACATCGGGCAGGTCTACGACCAGCGTTACAGCGATGCCGAGGTGCATTACGACAAGCTCGGCAACCTGGCGGGGTTTTTCGGGCGCAATATGCCCGTGCATCGGCATGACCGGTTTTTCCAGGTGCATTTCGTCAAGAGTGGCGCGGTGCGGGTGTACCTGGATGACCGCCAGTTCGTGGAGTCGGGGCCGATGTTTTTCCTCACTCCGCCCACAGTGCCCCATGCGTTTGTTACGGAGCCGGATGCCGACGGGCATGTGCTGACCGTGCGTCAGCAACTGGTGTGGGCGTTGATCGACGCCGACCCCAGCCTTGCATCGGGCGCCGCCTGCGTGGCGCTGACCGCCGATGCCGAAGGGCTGGATCAACTCTTCGGGGAACTCAGCAGCGAGATCAACGCGCAAAGGGCAGGGCGCGCCGCCGCATTGGAGAGCCTTACCCGCCTGATCATGATTCGCCTGCTGCGTCTGTGCGCCAACAGCCTGCCGGCCCGCCCGACACGGCATGAAGACCTGCGCATTTTCCATCGTTTCAACGAACTTATCGAAGCCCACTACCTGGAACACTGGCCGCTGGCGCGTTACGCCGAGGGGATTGGCGTGACCGAAGCGCGGCTCAATGAGGTGTGCCGACGCCTGGCCGACCTGCCGTCCAAGCGCCTGATCCTGGAGCGGCTGATGCAGGAAGCCAAGCGTCTGCTGCTGTTTACCGGCAGCTCCGCGAATGAAATCTGCTACCAGCTGGGGTTCAAGGACCCGGCGTATTTCAGCCGGTTTTTCCTTCGTTATGCGCAGGTGACACCGGGGGAATATCGGCTGCGGCAGTCGGGCTTGGGTTGACGCTCCAGGCGCCGCCCAGAGCCGTGTACAGGTTCACCTCCGCGACCAGTTGCGCCAGCCGATCGACAATCAGCGCCTGCTGCGAACTGAACAAGGAACGCTGCGCATCGAGGAACGTCAGGTTGCTGTCCACACCGCTGCGGTAGCGGTGCTGGGCCAGGTCGTAATAGGCCTGGTTGGCGGCGACGAAATCCCGTTGCGCGTCCAACTGGTCGTTAAAGGTTTGCCGGGCGGCGAGGCCGTCGGCGACTTCCTGAAACGCCGTTTGAATGGATTTTTCGTACTGCGCCACCGTAATGTCTTTCTGCAGTTTGGCGTAGTCGAGGCTGGCGCGCAGGCTGCCGGCGTTGAAGATCGGCAGGTTGATTTGCGGCTGGAAGGTCCAGGTGCCCGCGCCGCCCTTGAACAGCCCCGACAGCTCCTTGCTGGTGCTGCCGGCGTTGGCGGTGAGCGTCACCGACGGAAAAAATGCTGCCCGCGCCGCGCCGATATTGGCGTTGGCGGCTTGCAGTTGGTATTCGGCCTGGAGGATATCCGGGCGCCGTTGCAGCAGGTCGGAGGGCAAGCCTGCGGGCAGGCGCGCCACCAGGTCATCAGCGAGCGGGCGCGACGGCAGGTTTTCATCCACCGGGCCGCCCACCAGCAGGGCCAGGTTGTTGACATCCTGGGCGACCTGGCGCTCATAGCGGGCCACGCTGGCGCGGGTGCTTTCTACTGCCGTGCGGGCTTGCACCACATCCAGTGCCGAGGCCTTGCCCGCGGTTTTGCTGCGGCTGGTGAGCTGCCAGCTGTGGTCGTTGGCGGTCAGGGTTTGCTGCGCCAGGGTCAGCAGCTCCTGGTCGGCGCGCCAGGTCAGGTAGGCATTGGCGACGTTGGCCACCAGGCTCAGTTGCGCGCTGCGCCGCGCCTCTTCGGTGCCCAGATACGTGAGCATCGCCTGCTCGCTGAGGCTGCGCACCCGTCCGAACAGATCCAGCTCATAGGCACTCAGGCCCAGGGTGGCCGAATAGTTGGAAGTGATCGCCGACTTGCCGGTGCCGGTCAGATCGCCCGGTACTTTCTGGCGTTTGCCGGCGCCGCTGGCCGATATCGCCGGGAACAGGTCCGCTCGCTGGATGCGGTACTGCGCCTGAAACGCCTGCACATTCAGCGCCGCTACCCGCAGGTCGCGGTTATTGGCCAGTGCTGCGCCAATCAGCTGTTGCAGCGCCGGGTCGTGGAACAACTGCTGCCAGCCCGGCTCGACCGCTACAGTGCCGGCTTGCGCCAGGCTGTAGACCCCGCCTTGTGGGTACTGCGCCGGCACCGGCGCAGCGGGCCGCTGATACTCGGGGATCAGCGAGCAACCGCCGAGCACCCAGGCCATGCCAACGGTGGTGAGGGTGAATTTTTTCATCAGGCGCCAACCATCCATTTGGCCAGGCCATGGCGCCCGCTGACGCCCAGTTTGGCGGCGGCACGCTTGAGGTAGGTTTCGATCGAGCTGTTTTTCACGCTGAGTTTTTCCGCCATTTGCGGCACGGTGCCGCCGGTCAACAGGCCCAGGCACACCTCCTGCTCACGCGCCGACAGGGTGATATCGCTGAGGGACAGGCGCTTGTAGAACTCGCGCTGCAACTGTGACTGTTCCAGCTGGCTGTGGGCTGGTTCGGCCTGGCTGTGAGGGGCCTGGCGCAAAATCCGCGCATGCCGTTCCATCAACGGCAACAGGGTGTCCGACAAGCACTTGAGAAACGACAGTTCTGCCAGGGAAAAGCCTTGTTGGGTCGGCGGGCGGTAGAACGAAATCACGCAGCGTCGGTTGCCCTGGCGCGAGACCAGGTTGCACTGGTGCGAGGTGCCGCGTGGGTGTGCGCTGTTGGCCTTGGCCTTCATCTGGATCAGCAACGGGTCTTGCATGCGCAGCATTTCCCGTAGCAGCGGGTGGTCGTTCAACGCATGTACGGGCTGGGGCGCCAGCAGGTGTTTTTTCAACCCGGCGCTGCCCAGCAGCTGAATATCGATCGCGCTGTCACGCAGTTCGTCGAGGGTCCATTCACTCAGGTCGACCAAGTGAATCGGCACCCATTTATCCACCAGATGCAGCATGTTGGCGGCGAAATTTTCCTGGCCGCTGTTTGAAATCAATTCACCCATTTCGGCGTAGAACTGCGGGCTGTGGGCGCCGCCAATACTAGAAGTCAGACTCATAGCCATCTCATCCTTGATGTCGAAAACCGTCAACGGGTGCCCTGGGTCTGTGTGGGGCGGCCCGTACTCCTTGAACGTGACTCTTCTTCAGCGTCATTCGGCGTTCGAGATTTTATTTAGCCATAGCGATTTGTCCTACGTATGTAGCGGAAACGAGGGACACAAGCTGCCATAAAAACTACGTCATTAATTCGACGTTTCAGACGGAGAATTCCGCCAACGAAAAACCATGGCTAAAAATTAGAGCTGATTAACCAATTGATATTTATAGTAAAAATAAGTAATTGGGGCGTGTTGAGAAAAACTGACTGCGGCCATGTGTAGTCAATTTCCTACAGCGCTTTAATCGTTTCAGCAGTCAACCATCAGCCAAGCCCGTTTCCATCCATATGAATGTCCGGGTTTCGGGTGACAGACACCTTCGGGTCGCCATGCTCAAATCCGGCAATTTTGGCGAAATGGGCCCGTGTGCGGCCGTGCCGGACTCCTATTGAGAAGGATCTTATGAAGCATTCCCCAAGCTTCCCCCTGACTGCCGCCCAGCAGGACATCTGGCTCGACCAACTGCGAGCAGGCGACTCGCCGCTGTACAACATTGGCGGCTATATGGATTTCGCCGGCCCCTTGGTGCCGGAACTGATCCAGCGCGCCGCCGAGCTGCTGGTGGCCAAGCACGATGCCTTGCGCACCCAGTTGCACACCGATACCGACGGCTTGCCTCGACAGACCTTCGACGCTGCGCTGACGGTGCAGGTACAACGGCACGACTTCTGCGCGCTGCAAGACCCGCAGGCCGCGAGCCAGGCGCTGATGCAAGCGCAAATGGCCCGGCCCTATGCGATGAGTGGTGAACCGTTATTGCGGTTTGTCCTGGTCAAGCTCGATGACGACCACTACCGCCTCGGCATCCAGGCCCATCACCTGATTCTCGATGGCTGGGGCTTTGGCCAGGTGCTGCAATCCCTGGCCCGGCTGTACACCGACCTTGAACAGGGGCGGCAACCGGAGCCGTACGCCCCGTCCTATATCGACTTTATCGACACGGACCTGCGTTACCAGGCATCGGCCCGTTACGCCCGTGACCGCGCGTACTGGCTGGACAAATACCAGGTGCTGCCCGAGCCGTTGCTGACGCCGCGCCACAATGCCCCGGCGTCGAGCAACACCTGGGTGGAGCCGTTCCCGGTGGCGCTGCTCAACCGCATGGAGCAAGTCGCCAACCGTTACCAGGCCTCGGCCTTCCATGTGTTGCTGGCGGCGCTGTACGTGTATTTCACCCGCACCAGCCAGCGTGAAGAGTGGGTGGTGGGGCTGCCAATTCTCAACCGTTCCAACGCGCGTTTTCGTTCCACCGTGGGCTTGTTCACCCAGGTCAGTGCAGTGCGTTTCCAGTTCGATGCGCAATTGCCGTTCAGCGCGGTAGTGCGCGGTGTGCGTGACCAGCTCAAGCAGGACTTTCGCCACCAGCGTTTTCCCCTGAGCGAGATGAACCGTGAACTGGGCCTGCGCCGTACCGATCGCGGCCAGTTGTTTGATTTGTCGGTGTCCTTTGAGCAGGACGATCACGACCTGCGCTTCGGCCAGGTCCAGGCCCGCGCGGTCAAGGTATCCAACTACCACGAGCCGCTGCCGATTGCCTTCCACCTGCGCAGCAACCGTTACCAGGACACTGCTTGCCTGCACTGCGTGTACAACGAGGCGTGGTTTCGCGAGGACGAGGTGCAGGCGTTGGCGCAGCGCTTTACCTGGCTGCTGGAGCAGGGGTTGGCAAATACCGCGTTGACGCTGGCTGAGTTTGCCTTGGTGACGCCGGCCGAACAGCTCCGGTTGCAGCAGTGGAATGCCACCGCACAAGCGCCTGCCAGCGCGCAAACCCTGCATCGGCGCATCGAGGCGCAAGCAGCGCGCACGCCTGACGCCATTGCGGTGGTGCATCAGGACCGGCAATTGACCTACGCCCAGCTCGATCAACAGGCCAATGCCCTGGCCCACCAATTGCTCGAACATGGCGTGCAGCCGGATGACCGTGTGGCGATTGTGGCGCGGCGCGGGCTGGACACCGTGGCCGGGTTGCTGGCGATCCTCAAGGCCGGCGCCTGCTACGTACCGGTGGACCCGGCTCACCCGGCCGAGCGCCTGAGCTACCTGCTGCACGACAGTTCCCCGGTGGCGGTGCTGGCCCAGCACAACGTGCTGGCGCGCCTGCCGATGCTCGACGTGCCGATAATCCGTTTGGACCTGCCGACCCACGGCCGCAGCGACAGCCCACCGGTGGCGGTCACGCCGTCGAACCTGGCGTATGTGATCTACACCTCAGGCTCCACCGGTTTGCCCAAAGGCGTGATGGTCGAGCACCACACCGTGTCGAACCTGGTGGACTGGCACTGCCGCGCCTTCAACCTGCACGCGGGCAGCCAGACGGCCAGCGTGGCCGGCTTCGGTTTTGACGCAATGGCCTGGGAAGTGTGGCCGGCGTTGTGCGTGGGCGCGACCTTGCACTTGCCGCCGGCACAGGACGACGCCCAGGACATTGATGCGCTGCTCAACTGGTGGCGTGCGCAGCCGTTGGACGTGTGCTTTTTGCCGACGCCGGTGGCCGAGTACGCCTTCAGCCAGCGCCTGCAACACCCGACCCTGCGCACCCTGCTGATCGGCGGCGACCGCCTGCGCAGTTTCAGCCGCGCACAAACCTTCGACGTGATCAACAACTACGGCCCCACTGAAGCCACGGTGGTCGCCACCTCCGGGCGCGTCGAGGCGGGCCATGCGCTGCACATCGGCGCGCCGATCGACAATGCCACGGTGTACGTGCTGGATGAACAGCGGCGCCCGGTGCCGATTGGCGTGGCGGGGGAGCTGTATATCGGCGGCAAGGGTGTGGCGCGGGGTTACCTGAACCAGCCTGAACTGAGCGCCGAGCGCTTTGTGGATGACCCGTTCACCGCGGGCCGGATGTACCGCACCGGTGATCTGGTGCGCTGGCTGCCCGACGGCAACCTTGAGTACCTGGGCCGCAATGACGACCAGGTGAAAATCCGTGGCGTGCGCATCGAACTGGGGGAAATCGAGTCCGCGCTGGCCAGCCATCCGGCGGTCCAGGAAGCCGTGGTGCAGTGTCGCGAAGGCCAACTGCTGGCCTGGTTTGTGGCCCGGCACAACGTCGAAATCGAAGCGTTGCGCGCCCATTTGCAAGCCTCGCTGCCCGATTACATGCTGCCGGCGGCCTATGTGCAGTTGGAGGCGATGCCGCTGACCGCCAACGGCAAGCTCGACCGCAAGGCGCTTCCTGCGCCCACCCAGCAAGCCTTTGTCACGCGCCAGTTCGAAGCACCGTACGAAGGCGCGGAAACCCTTCTGGCGCAGATCTGGGCTGAGCTATTGCAGGTGCAGCAAGTGGGGCGCCATGACCATTTCTTTGAACTGGGCGGCCATTCGCTGTTGGCGGTGCAGTTGGTGCAGCGCATGCGCCAGGCCGGCTTGCATGCCGATGTGCAGGTGTTGTTCGGCCAGCCGACGCTCGCCGCGCTGGCGGCGGTAAGTGGCGGCAGTGAGGTACAGGTGCCGGGCAATCGTATTGCGCCAGGTTGCAGCCACATCACCCCGGACATGCTCGCACTGGCCGAACTCGACCAGCCGAGCCTGGATCGTATCGTCGCCGGCATCCCCGGTGGGGCTGCCAATGTGCAGGAAATCTACCCGCTGGCGCCGTTGCAGGAGGGCTTGCTGTACCACCACCTCACGGACGCGCGCGATCCCTATCAGCAACATGCACTGTTCAGTTTTGCCCGTCGCGACCAGTTGGAGGCGTTTGCCCAAGCGTTGCAGCAGGTGATCAACCGTCACGATATTCTGCGCACCAGCCTGGTATGGGATGCGCTGGAACAACCGATGCAAGTGGTGTGGCGCCAGGCGCAGTTGCGCGTCGAGCCGCTGCACGATCAGCACGCACCGCTGGATCTGCGCCAGGCGCCGTTGATGGCGCTGGATTACGCCGAGGAGCCGCACAACCAGCGCTGGGTCGCCAAGTTGCGCTTCCATCACCTGGTCAATGACGCCACTTCGACCACCGTGCTGGTGGATGAAATTCGCGCCCACTTGCTGGGCCAGCAGGCGCAATTGCCGGAACCGGTGCCTTACCGCAACGTGGTCGCGCAGGCCCGCTCGGCAGCGCGCCAGGCGGCCCATGAGGCGTTCTTTCGCGAGCGCCTGGCCGACGTTGACGAGCCGACCCTGGCGTTCGGCTTGCAGGAGCGCCAGGCCAATCGCGCCGACATCGAAGCGGCCGAACGGCCCCTGGCAGACGCCCTCAACCTGCGCCTGCGCGCTCTAGCGCGAGCGCTTGGGGTGAGTGCCGCGAGCCTGTTTCACCTGGCCTGGGCCCAGGTACTCAGCCGGGTCGCGGGCCGCGATGATGTGGTGTTCGGTACCGTGTTGCTCGGCCGTTTGCAAGCCGGCGAGGGCGCCGACCGTGCCTTGGGCATGTTTATCAACACCTTGCCGCTGCGCGTGCGCCTGGCCGGGCAAAGCGTGGTCGCTGCGCTGGCAGACACCCATGCGCAACTGAGCGCGCTGGTCGCCCATGAACAGGCATCGCTGGCCCTGGCCCAGCGTTGCAGCGGTGCATCGCCGCTGTTCAACAGCCTGCTCAACTATCGGCACACGGCGGCGGACAGGGACCTGAACCTGGTGCCGGGCATTGCGCTGCTCAGCAGCGAAGACATCCTCAGCTACCCGCTGATGCTGACGGTCGACGACGTCGCCAGCGGCTTTCGCCTCACGGCCAAGGCGCCGCGCAAGGTCGGTGCCGAGCGCTTGCTGGATTATATCGAGACGGTGTTGTGCGGCCTGGCGGAAGCCCTTGAACACGCGCCGACCACACCCCTGCGCGAGGTACAGGTGCTGCCGGCCAGCGAACTGAAAACGCAGTTGCTGGACTTCAATGCGACCCACACCGACTACCCCGAAACCCTCACCGTCCAAGCCCTGTTCGAAGCCCATGCGCGGCAGATTCCCAATGCCATTGCGGTGCAGGCCGGCGAACGGCAGTTGACCTACCGCGAACTCAACGAGCGTGCCAACCAGTTGGCGTTTTACCTGCGTGAGCGTGGCGTCCGGCCGGATTCGCGTGTGGCCCTGTGCGTCGAGCGCGGGCTGGAGTTGGTCGTGGGTTTGTTGGCAATCCTCAAGGCGGGTGGCGCCTATGTGCCGCTGGACCCTGGCTACCCGCGCGAACGCCTGGCCTACATGCTCAGCGACAGTCAGCCCGTCGCGTTACTGGTGCACGCGGCCACCCGTGACTTGCCCGGCGAGGTGTCGATGCCGGTAATCGACTTCGACCGCTGCGCCTGGAGCCAGG
Organism: Pseudomonas edaphica; assembly: GCF_005863185.1. Taxonomy (GTDB): domain Bacteria; phylum Pseudomonadota; class Gammaproteobacteria; order Pseudomonadales; family Pseudomonadaceae; genus Aquipseudomonas; species Aquipseudomonas edaphica. Next base: position 1,644 of record NZ_VBVZ01000070.1, on the reverse strand, counting down.
CGCCTATCGGCAACCCGTTGGTGCCCGGTTTGAGCGTCGCCAACCTGGCCTACGTGATGTACACCTCCGGTTCCACCGGCACGCCCAAAGGCGTGATGATCGAGCATCGGGGCTTAAGCAACCTGATGCACTGGGGCTCCCGGTTGTGCCCGAATGCCCGGGGCGGCGCCTTGTTGCAACGTGCGCCGTTCAGCTTCGATGGCTCGGTGTGGGAGCTGTTCTGGCCGCTGACCAATGGCATGCGCCTGGTGCTCGCACGGCCCGATGGGCACCGTGAACCGGCGTACCTGGCCCAGGTGATCCGCGAGCAACAGATCAGCGTGATCAAGTTCGTGCCGGCGATGTTGCAGCAGTTTCTGGAACTGGAAGAGTCCGCGCTGTGCACCAGCCTCACCGACGTGCTCTGCGGTGGCGGTGAGCTCACTGAAGCCCTGGCCCGAGGCGTGCAGGCACGCTTGCCCAACGTGCGCTTGCATAACGTCTACGGCCCCACCGAAGCCACGGTGGACAGCAGCGCCTGGACCCTGGAACCCGGCGCCGCCGTGCCGGCCGTGCAACTGCCGATTGGTCGGGCGATCAACAACACCCGCCTGTATGTGCTGGATGAACATGACACGCCGGTGCCCATGGGCGTCAGCGGCCAACTGCATATCGGCGGCGTCGGCGTTGCGCGGGGCTATTTGGGCCTGGAACAGATGACCGCCGAGCGCTTTATCGACAGCCCGTTTGTGGCCGGTGATCGGCTGTATCGCACCGGCGATCTGGTGCGTTACTTGCCCGATGGTAACCTTGAGTTCCTGGGGCGCAATGACTTTCAGGTCAAGCTGCGGGGCGTGCGCCTGGAGCTGGGCGAAATCGAATCGCGCCTGGCCGCGCACCCGGCGCTGCGGGACGTGGCGGTGCTGATTCGTGATGAGCGTTTGGTGGCGTACTTTACCCTGCGCGGGCAAGCGCCAAGCCTGGAAGCCTTGCGTGCGTACGTGTTGGAACAGTTGCCTGAATACATGGTGCCGGCGGCCTTTGTGCAGCTTGATGAATGGCCGCTTAACCCGGCTGGCAAACTCGACCGCAAAGCCTTGCCGGAGCCTGGGTTGGAGGCGGTGGTGAGTCGCGCGTATGAGCCGCCGGTGGGTGAGATGGAAACCCTGATGGCGGGCATCTGGGCCGACGTGTTAAAGCTTGCGCGGGTAGGGCGTCACGACCACTTCTTCGAATTGGGCGGGCACTCGTTGCTGGCGGTGAACCTGGTGGCACGGATGCGCAAGGCTGGGTTGGAAGTGGATGCGCGCACCTTGTTCAGCCAGCCGACGTTGGCGCAATTGGCCGCCTGTACCACCGCTCAGGCACAGCGCGTAGAAGTGCCGCAAACCGCGATCCCCCAACTTAACCGCCGCCGCCGGATCTGAAGCCTGGAGGCGGGCGATGTGGGAGCCGGGCTTGTCGGGTCGCCGCATCGCCGCGATAGCGGTAGTTCAGGCAACGCCTCTGTTGCTGATACGCCGCTATCGCAGCATGGGTATCTACACAACGTTTGAAGGCAGCCAATTTCACCTGTGGCGAGCAGGCTTGTCCTGCGTTGGGCTGCGAAGCAGCCCCAGTAAAGGCACTGCAGTTTTCCTGAAAGAACTCAGCGTCTGGGTTAGG
>NZ_VBVZ01000709.1 GCF_005863185.1 Pseudomonas edaphica | reverse complement strand
CCTGAATACACCTGCTCCCTTGGGGAGCGGGCGTTGAGGTCCATCAACCTTGTTTGAGTGGGCATCGGCTACCACCAGCAATCAGGGCGTATCGGGCGTTCGTGCTGCAACCCAATTGTGGAGAATCAGTGATGCAAGTGTTGCCCCTCCGAGTGCTGGTGCTGGAGGACCATCTGTTCCAGCAAACCGTCGCCGTCAACCTGCTGAAGAAGCTTGGCTGTCAGGATGTGTTCAGTGCTTCCAACGGCACCCAGGCCCTGGAGACCCTGCAACGGGTCGGTCCGGTGGACATTGTGGTGTGTGACCTGCGTATGGAAGGCATGGATGGCCTGGAGTTTTTGCAACGTGTGGCTCGCGTTGGCCTGGTGGGCGCGGTGATTCTCAGCAGTTCCCTCTCAGGAGACGTACGCCAGGCCGCTCGGCAATTGGTGACGCTACTGGGGCTGCCGCTATTGGGCGACCTCGGCAAGCCGCTGCACGCTGAAGCCCTGAACGAGCTGTTGCATAAACACTTGAGCGATCCCAGGATCGCGCCGATGAGCCTCAAGCCCCTGGAGCTGGCGCAAGCTGGCGAAGTTCGCTCGGCCATGCATCAAAAGCAAATGGAAACGTACTTCCAACCCAAGGTCAATTTGCTCAATGGTGATGTGATTGGCGTCGAGGCGCTGACACGATGGAACCACCCGACCCAAGGGGTGGTTTCTCCGGCGGTGTTCATGCCTGCCATTGAAAGTTGCGGGTTGCTCAATGAGTTACTGTTCAGCCAGATCAGGCAAGGCCTGGCGTTGGCGCGCGAGGCTTCGAGTCGCGGGCATATGTTGAATATTGCATTCAACCTGGAGCCGGTGCAGCTCTCCAATCCCGAACTGGTTTCCATCATCCGCAGCATTTTGTGCAGCTTCGGGCTACCGGCTTCCAGTCTGACATTTGAATTGACTGAAAGCGGTTTGCTCGAAGCGTCGGCCACCTGCCTGGAAAGCCTCGTGCGGTTGCGCATGATGGGTTGCAGGTTATCCATCGATGATTTTGGCGTGGGGTTTTCCTCCCTGCAGCGCTTGTGCCAGCTGCCCTTCAACGAGATCAAACTCGATCGCGAGTTCGTTCGGGGGCTGGACCATGACCCAAGATGCGTCGCGGTGATCAAGTGCACACTCGAGCTGGGCAGGGCGCTAGGCATGTCGGTGGTTGTCGAGGGCATTGAAAAACAAGATCAATATCAACAGTTGCTGGAGCTTGGGTGTGTGCAAGGGCAGGGCTATTTCTTTGCAAAACCCATGACCGAACAAGATTTTTTGACTTGGCTGGGAGCGCGCACCCCCTCTGGAAAGCGCGTCTGACGGTCTGCTGACTGGTTTGGAAGGATATATAAATGCCCACACGTTCTTTACGCATCTTGATTGCCGATCACGTCCACTTGCAGCGCTTGAACCTCGAACGGATGCTCAATCACTGCGGCTACCATCGAGTGGCGCCCGTCTCTTCGTTGGAGGAGTTGCTGGCGATGATCGACCATGCCATCGATCCCTTCGATTTGTTGCTCATCAACAGCGCATTTGTCGGTGGCGCCATGCTCGACCTTGAAGCGTTCTGCCATGATTGCCCGCGTGTGCACCATGCGTTGATTTACGAAGGGCTGCCCCTGACGGAGCCAAAGGCCGAAGGAAAGCCGCCGGCAAGGGTGATCAAAAAGTTGCCGGGCGTTCCGGATACCGCTGCCATCAAAGGTTTTATGGACCAGATCGACCCCGCACGACCGACCCCTTCACGGTATTTTTTCCGCACGCCTGCCCGCTGAACGGGCGGCGCGCGCACTCGCTACGTGCTTACCTCCCTAAGTCGCTTTACTGCTCAACCCACGCAGCGTCCTAAGGCGTTGGTGTGTTCTTCAGCTGTTTGGCGGTGCTGGGAAGGTAGGCCACCTTCAAAAAGTAATCCTTGCCCAACAGCTTGCCCTCGCCAAACCAGGTCATGCCATTCTGCTGCAGTTTCAACCCGGAAAAATCATACTCGAACAGGGTACGGGTACTGCTGACGAACATGAACTGATCCGCGTCCAGCTTCAGCACTTTATATTCGGTGCCGGGCGGGGGCGTCTGCTCTTTCAAACGCAGCAGATAGTCGGCTGCCAGGCCCGCGAACATCTCCATGGATAACTGGCGGTATTGTTCCAGCGTCAGCCCTGGACGCTGTTGCAGCTCGGTGGCGATCAGCGCGAAAAAATCCGCATTGGTTTGTGCGATCGCCAGCTTGCCCGGCAGACTCGCCAGCAGTTTTGCCTGATCGATCTGAGGCTCACGTTTTTCTACCGGTTTGTTCTTGTCCTGGGGCGGGGCACTTGCCTGCTCGACCAGCAAACCGTTCAAGCTCAAGGGTGACAGCACGCTGATTGCCAGATACGCCGCGCAGGCACGGGTCTGCGCCTGGCGGTCACCGTTTACCAGCAACGACAATGGGTGGCCCTGTGGGGGAATGCTTTGTGCGTTGCCGCCTTGCTGCTGGATGAAGTGGTTGACGTTTGCCTGCTGGGTCTCGCCTTTGGCCAGGGCGCAGATCTGTTCCATGGCCAAGGGGTTTTTATGCGGGACGAGGGCGTCTGCCAGGCTGAACACCGCGCTTTGCAGGATGGGCAGGGCGGGCACGGCGAGCCACTCGGGCTGGCTGGCAGTAGGGGGAGAGGTTTTTTCCTGGCACCCGGCCAGGCCCAGGCAAGCGATCAAACCAAAGCATAGCGGCAGTTGGGTTTTCATTCAGGGGATCCTGTCGTGGGCAATCCGTAGGTGGGCATAGGGATGTAACTCAGCGTAGAAGAAAAATGCCCTGTGCGAGCCTGATGCAAATCTGAAGGCAGGTGAACCAAATGTGGGAGGGGGCTTGCCCCCGATAGCGCCGGATCAGTCACTGATGCTGTGAATGACACACTGCTATCGGG
>NZ_VBVZ01000708.1 GCF_005863185.1 Pseudomonas edaphica | reverse complement strand
CTTTGCACGAACCATAACGCACCAATAGAGTGCGCCCAGGTTACCCATGACACAGGCAACAGCTTTGCGCGTACAGGCCTTCACCACCGGTGATGTGGCCGCTCAATGCAGTGCGACACCCGGTTGGGTGCAGCAGTACCAGCAGATGTCCCCAGGGCATTTTGCCGGGCAGATCCGCTACCTCGACCTGCACGGCGTCGAGGTTTACGAAGAGTGCATGAACACTCGCGTGGAGCAGCATTTCAATGCGCCACCGGGCTCCCTGGCGTTCTGTTTCGATGGCAGCGACAACGCGCTGTACATGCTCAATGGCGAGAGCCGCAACACCTGGATCACCCCGGAAAACTACCGCGAAGTCGCGGTGGTATTCGGCCCGCAGTTCGTGCAGCGCCATGGTTTGGATGTGGCGAAACTTGAGGGGTTGTTCATGGCACCGCTGACGTGCCAGCAGAACGCGCTGTTCACCCGATGGCTCAGTGGCACGCTGACACGGCTGTCTGCGCTGACTGACCCTATCAGCCGTGATGCCCTCACCCAGCAATTGCTTGATGACTGCCTGTTTATTCTCGACAACGCTTGTGTGTGCCTGGACCGCAGCTCGTTGCAGCGGCGCAGCGACGAGCGCCTGTTGATGGCGCGTATCGGTGAATGGGCGGCGGATGCGCCGGATGAAACCGCCAACCTGCTGGAACTGGCGCAGATCGCCGGTGTGCCGTTACGCCAATTGCAGCAAGGCTTTAAGACCTACACCGGAATGAGCCCGGCGCAGTGGTTGCGCTTGCGCCGGTTGAACGGGGCGCGGCGTGAGTTGTTGAGCTCGACTCGGGCCACGGTGGCTGAGGTGGCGATGAACTGGTCGTTCTGGCACTTGGGGCGGTTTTCCCAGAGTTATCGGGCGTTGTTTCGGGAGTTGCCCAGTGAGACGCTCAGGCGTTTGGGTTGACGGGTGTTTTTGGTACTGACCTGGGGGCCAAAGGATGTAAGAGCCGCAGCAACAGCAGAGCCATACTCGGTCAAAGGTGGGAGCTGGCTTGCCTGCGATAGCGTCAACTCGGTGTACCTGATGTACCGAGGTGTCTGCATCGCAGGCAAGCCAGCTCCCACAGAAAAGCAGCTCTTCAGTGTATGCAAATCCGCCTTTCGCCTTTCGTTTTTGATTCAACCACTCAGGTCGGCTACTAGGCCGCCGTGCTGTAGATTTTGATCTTGATCTGAGGCGCCCCGTTAACCACGGATTCAAGCCTTCGTTCTGGCACACCGAGCCTAAGCGAGGCACCGAGTGGTGGGGCGAAGACCTTTTGGTTACTTTTGGCTGGGCCGGCATTCCGGGCGTTTGCCAAAAGTGACCCGCTGTAAGAGCGGAACCCTACTCAGCCGTTACCGCAGCAACGGATATGTACACAACACAACCATTCTCAATAACTTGTAAATCCCAGCACATCCCCCTAGCTTATGCGCCCCCCGCCCTGCGCTTTAAGGCCCTACCCCCATGGTTGTGCGTTTTCGTCCCGTCGTTACCTCACGTTTCGCCCTTGGCCTGCTACTCAGCGGCAGCCTGGGCAACAGCATGGCCGCTGAAATCGAACTACCGGCGGTAAACGTCCAGGGCCAGGAAGACTCCGGCTATCGCACCAACAGCGCCTCGGTCGGCGGCTTCAACGAAGCGCCGTTGCTGGACACTCCGGCATCAATCACCGTGATCAACGCCGAACTGATCAAAGACCAGCAGGCGCGCCTGCTCAGCGAAGTGCTGCGCAACGACGCCTCGGTAGGCGACAGCTACGCCCCCATCGGCTACTACGAAAACTTCGTGATCCGCGGCTTCTCACTGAACGCCGCGAGCAGCTACAAAATCAACGGCCGCACCATCACTGGCGAGCAAAACGTCGCCCTGGAAAACAAGCAGCAGGTCGAAGTGCTCAAGGGCCTGGCGGGTTTGCAAAGCGGTATTTCCGAACCCAGCGGCGTGATCAACTACGTGACAAAACGCCCGGAAGATGTGCGCTCGGTTACCGTGTCCACCGATGACCGAGGCAGCGGTTACATAGCCACCGACGTGGGTGGCTGGTTTGGCAGCGAGCAGCAATTCGGCCTGCGCGCCAACGTCGCCCACGAAGACCTCAATTCGTATGTCGAGCACGCCGATGGCCAGCGCGATTTTGTGTCCCTGGCCTTCGACTGGAACATCAGCCCCGACGCGGTGCTGCAACTGGACGCGGAATACCAGAACAAGCAACAGCGCTCCGTGCCGGGTTATCAACTGCTGGGCGGCACCGAAGTGCCCCATGACGCGTCACCGAAGAAATTGCTGGGGCACCAGAGTGGTTCCCATCAGGTCGGCATCGATTCGCTGAACCTCAATGGCAAGTTTGAATACCGCTTCAGTGATCAGTGGAAAGGCAGCCTCAGTGCCGCCCACAGCAAAGTGGTGATTGATGATTACAGCTCGTTTGCCTGGGGCTGTTACTACGTCGGTAGCTGCAACGCCAACACCTTCAGCCCGGAAGGCGACTACGACGTCTACGACTACCGCAGCCCCGACGACACCCGCCGTGATGATGAAGTACAGGCGGCAATGACAGGCCTGTTCGACACCGGCAGCCTGGGCCATGAACTGACTTTCGGCACCAGCGCGTTTCGACGGGTGATCGACAAGCGCAAGTCCGTCAACGAATACATCGGCAGCGGCAATATCAACCAAGACGCACCGACCTTCGAGCCTACTGATAAGCCGCTGAACCCAAGCCATCGCAACCTCGACAGCCGTCAGTACGGCCTGTTCGTCACCGACCGCATCCGCTTCAACGAGCAATGGCAAACCATCATTGGCGGGCGCGAAGTGCGTCTGGATGAAAAAGCCTACGATGACCAAGGCAACCAGGCGCGCCACACCCAGCAATACGTATTCCTGCCTCAAGCTTCGTTGATCTATAAACC
>NZ_VBVZ01000707.1 GCF_005863185.1 Pseudomonas edaphica | reverse complement strand
CATCGTGCTGGTCATTATGGCCTTGGCCATGGTCGTGGCCGGGCTCTGCCTCTGGGTCGTCCGGTTCATTGCCAACCCTACCGTCAGGACACTGACGCGGGTGTTTATTGGCTTATGCCTGGCCGCGGCAGTGGCCTATTGGGTGCTGGCGTGGGGTTTTCCTATCTCAGTATTGGCTTCATGAACTGTCACTTTTTCTGCAAGGACTGCCTATCTTGAAATTCGCCTACACCATTATCTATGTGCCCGACGTTGCCGCGTCACTGGCATTCTTTGAAGCAGCCTTTGGGTTCAGTCGCCGGTTTTTGCATGAATCCGGCACTTATGGCGAGCTGGAAACGGGGGACACCACGCTGTCGTTTGCCGCGCATGAACTGGGCGAAATGAACTTCGACGGCGGGCACGTCGAGGCGCACGCCTCCCGAAAACCGCTGGGGATGGAGGTGGGGTTTGTCACCGAGGATGTATTCGTCGCCCATGCCAAGGCGCTGTTACACGGTGCGAAGGAGCTGTCGCCACCGAGCACCAAGCCCTGGGGGCAAGTGGTGTCTTATGTGCGCTGCCCGGATGGCACGCTGGTGGAGTTGTGTACGCCGATAGTGGGCTGAACACAGAAACATTGTGGGAGCTGGCTTGCCTGCGATAGCGGTGTGTCAGGCACAGATGTAGAGACTGACCCGCCGCCATCGCAGGTAAGCCAGCTCCCACAGTTTGATCATCATCGCCTTGGAATTCACGGCTTGAGCGGTCGCTCCTGATCGCGCTCGGACAGCTCGGTGCCGTCGTCCGGATGTTTCCAGGTCTGCGGCTTGTCTTCTTCGCGTTGCCGCCGGGCCTGCTCGTGCTCCGGCTCGTCCTGACGTTTGTGCTCGTCACCCATACGCACCTCCCTTCCATAAGAAATTGGTCACTTCTGAAGCATAGAACAGCAGTGAGATTTTGGCGGACCTGCTGATTGATAGCCAAAACGCATCAATGCATCCAAATTACTCACTTATCATTTCTAAATGTGTCAGCCACTATCCGCGGTCTTAAGCGAAACAAGCACTTTAAAAAGAACGCTGGAGACACAAAACCATGACTAGCCCTTCCCGGCCCGACTCTGCCCGCTCGAAAGTTGGTGCGGTATTCCGCGTTACTTCGGGCAACTTCCTCGAACAGTTCGACTTCTTTCTGTTCGGCTTCTACGCCACCTATATCGCTGCCGCGTTCTTCCCCGCCGCTAATGAGTTTGCGTCATTAATGATGACCTTCGCCGTGTTCGGTGCAGGCTTCCTGATGCGGCCCCTGGGCGCGATTATCCTGGGTGCCTATATCGATGACGTCGGTCGTCGCAAAGGCTTGATCGTGACCCTGTCGATCATGGCCAGCGGTACGTTGCTGATCGTGCTCGTGCCGGGGTACCAGACCATTGGCCTGTGGGCGCCGTTGCTGGTGCTGCTGGGCCGCCTGCTGCAAGGCTTCTCGGCTGGCGCAGAACTGGGCGGTGTGTCGGTTTACCTGTCTGAAATGGCTACGCCAGGCCGCAAAGGCTTCTACACCAGCTGGCAGTCGGGCAGCCAACAGATCTCCATCGTAGTGGCCGCCGCACTGGGCTACGGCCTGAATGTGTGGATGGAACCCTCGGTCGTTGCCGATTGGGGCTGGCGCATTCCGTTCGCCCTCGGCTGCGTGATCATCCCGTTCATCTTCGTGCTGCGTCGCAACTTGCAGGAAACCGAAGAGTTCGCCAACCGCAAGCATCGCCCGACCATGCGCGAAGTGCTGGCGACCCTGGTGAAAAACTGGAGTGTGGTGATCGGCGGCATGCTGATGGTGGCCATGACCACCACCGCGTTCTACTTGATCACGGTATACGCGCCGACCTTCGGCAAGACCGTGCTGCAACTGAGCACCTCCGACGCCCTGCTGGTGACCTTGCTGGTGGCCGTGTCGAACTTTGTCTGGCTGCCGATCGGCGGCACCCTGAGTGACCGCTTTGGCCGCAAGCCGGTGCTGGTCGCAATGACCGCCCTGACCGTGATCACCGCCTACCCGGCACTGTCGTTCGTGGTCAATGCGCCAAGCTTTGCGCATATGCTCGAAACCCTGCTGTGGTTCTCGTTCCTGTACGGCATGTACAACGGCGCGATGATCCCGGCGCTGACCGAAATCATGCCGGTGGAAGTGCGTGTGGCGGGCTTCTCCCTGGCCTATAGCCTGGCAACGGCGATCTTCGGTGGCTTCACGCCGGCGATCTCCACGTGGTTCATTCACATCACTGGCGACAAAGCCTCGCCGGCCTATTGGATGATGTTTGCCGCGTTGTGCGCCCTGTGCTCGACCCTGGCGCTGTACCGTCGTGCCAACACGCGTGGCCAAGTCATGCAGGGGGCGGTGTAATGAAGACGCTATTGAAAACCCTGACGGCCCTGGCCCTCGGCGCCCTGGCGCTGACGGCCCAGGCCGAACAGCTCAAGGTGATGACCTCCGGCGGTTTCACCGCCGCCTATAAACTGCTCGGCCCGCAATATGCCGAGCACAGCGGCGACACCCTGGACACCATCCTAGGCCCGTCGATGGGCAAGGCGCCGGAGGCGATCCCCAACCGCCTGGCCCGTGGCGAACACGCCGATGTGGTGATCATGGTCGGCTATGCCCTGGATGACTTGATCAAACAAGGCAAGGTCGACCCGGCGTCCCGTGTGGAACTGGCGGATTCGCGCATCGGCCTGGTGGTCAAAGCCGGCGCAGCCAAACCTGCGATCGGCACCGATGCCGAGCTGAAGGCAGTGCTGAGCCAGGCCAAGTCCGTGGCGTATTCGGACAGCGCCAGCGGTGTGTATGTCGAGAAGGAGTTGTTCAAGAAGCTCGGCATGCCCGCCAAGGGCAGCATGATCGAACGCATCCCGGTGGCTTCAGTGGTCGCCAAGGGTGATTACGAGGTGGGCC
>NZ_VBVZ01000706.1 GCF_005863185.1 Pseudomonas edaphica | reverse complement strand
GTTTTCCTGGGGCAAGTCCACCAATTCGGGAGAGAGTTTTCATGAAGCTAGTCACTGCCATCATCAAGCCGTTCAAGTTGGACGATGTACGCGAGTCACTGTCCGAGATCGGCGTGCAGGGCATTACCGTTACTGAGGTCAAAGGCTTCGGTCGGCAGAAGGGTCACACCGAGCTGTATCGCGGCGCGGAATACGTGGTCGATTTCCTGCCAAAGGTGAAGATTGATGTCGCCATTGACGACAAGGATCTTGACCGGGTTATCGAGGCGATAACCAAGGCGGCCAACACCGGCAAGATCGGTGACGGCAAGATCTTCGTGGTCAATCTGGAACAGGCTATTCGCATCCGTACCGGCGAAACCGATACCGACGCAATCTAAGCCGCCAAACCCCCAACGCCCCAGGAGAAAACAATATGACTCTGCGTAAATTCGCAGGGCTAGGAGCCCTGTTGTCCCTCGTAATGCCGGCCCTGGCATTGGCGGCGGACCCAGCCCCTGCTCCAGTCCTCAATTCCGGCGACACGGCGTGGATGCTCACATCCACCGCGCTGGTACTGTTCATGACCATTCCGGGCCTGGCGCTGTTCTACGGCGGCATGGTGCGCTCCAAAAACATTCTTTCCGTGATGATGCAGTGCTTCGCCATCACCGGCCTGATCACCATCTTGTGGTTCGTTTACGGCTACAGCATGGCGTTTGATACCACCGGTATGGAAGCAGGCGTCGTCAACCTCAACTCGTTCGTGGGCGGCCTGTCCAAACTGTTCCTGTCGGGTGTAACCCCGGCGAGCATCACCGGCCCTGCGGCGCTGTTCCCTGAGGCGGTGTTTGTCACCTTCCAGATGACCTTTGCCATCATTACCCCTGCGCTGATCGTCGGTGCATTCGCCGAGCGTATGAAGTTCTCCGCGATGCTGATCTTCATGGGCGTCTGGTTCACCCTGGTCTATGCGCCGATTGCCCACATGGTGTGGGGCGGTCCGGGCTCGTTGCTGGGCGACTGGGGCGTGCTGGACTTCGCCGGCGGCACCGTGGTGCACATCAACGCCGGTGTGGCTGGCCTGGTGGCGTGCCTGGTACTTGGCAAGCGTAAAGGCTTCCCGACCACCCCGATGGCACCGCATAACCTGGGTTACACCCTGGTCGGCGCGGCCATGCTGTGGGTCGGCTGGTTCGGCTTCAACGCAGGCTCTGCTGCGGCGGCCAACGGTACTGCCGGTATGGCGATGCTGGTCACTCAGATCGCTACCGCTGCTGCGGCACTGGGCTGGATGTTCGCCGAGTGGGTCACCCACGGTAAGCCAAGCGCACTGGGCATTGCCTCGGGCGTAGTAGCCGGCCTGGTTGCAATCACTCCGGCTGCCGGCACTGTTGGCCCGATGGGCGCTCTGGTCATCGGCCTGGCAGCGGGCGTGGTGTGCTTCTTCTGCGCCACCACCCTGAAACGCAAACTGGGCTACGACGACTCCCTGGACGCCTTCGGTGTGCACGGTATCGGCGGTATCCTCGGCGCGATCCTCACCGGCGTGTTCGCAGCGCCTTCGCTGGGCGGCTTCAACGCGGCCACTACTGACATCGCGGCGCAAGTCTGGATCCAGTGCAAAGGCGTGGGCTTCACCGTGATCTACACGGCCATCGTGACTTTCATCATCCTCAAGGTGCTGGACATGGTGATGGGCCTGCGGGTGACCGACGAAGAAGAGGCGGTGGGCCTCGATCTGGCGCAACACAACGAACGCGGCTACAACTTGTAAGTACGCGAAAAAAAGATGCCCGGCTTGCCGGGCATTTTTTTGTCTGGTGTTTGTCTGTGGCTAAAGGCGGATGGGTTTTTTGCCGAGTTTGTGATGGGATCCACACGGCACTTTTGAGGATGCGAAAGTCTTACATGCATGTAGGCGTATTCGACACTTTGTTTTTTCCCAGACCGCGCTAGAATGCGCGCCGATGGGCGGAGAACTGTATGTGGCAACAGACCCTGATTACCCTGCGGGCCAAGCCCCGGGGCTTTCACCTGGTAACGGATGAGTTGCTTGCCGGCATGCCTGAGTTAAAGGCTTGCCGAGTAGGCCTGTTGCATTTGTGGCTGCAGCACACCTCGGCCTCGTTGACCATCAACGAGAATGCCGACCCGGCGGTTCGCCGTGACTTCGAGCGTTTTTTCAACTCGCTGGTGCCGCAAGGGCGTGCAGGGTTCGAACACAACGACGAAGGTCCGGATGATCTGCCGGCGCACTTCAAGGCCAGTCTGCTGGGCTGCCAGTTGAGTTTGCCGGTCAAGGCCGGCCGCTTGGCGATAGGGACTTGGCAAGGTGTTTATCTGGGCGAGCACCGTGATCATGGCGGTGCTCGTAAAGTCCTCGCCACCTTGCACGGTGATGGGGCATAAGCCACTGGTTATCCAGTGGATGTGATTTTTTTCCGGCGACCTCGACAGAGGGTGAAGCTGGGCTATAACTAATCTGCTTTTCGCAAGTCATGAGGTAGAACATGAGCGACGATGATCTGGAAAACGACGACCTTGAAGTAGGCGACGACGACGAGGCTGAAGAAGGCCTTGAAGCGGCAGCTGAAGACGTTGCTGACGACGACGGTGGCGATGATGCACCCGCCCCGGCAGCCAAAGGCAAAGCCAAGGCCGCTGTCTCGGTAGACGAACTGCCGAGCGTTGAAGCCAAGAACAAAGAGCGCGATGCGCTGGCCCGTGCGATGGAAGAATTCCTCGCTAAAGGCGGCAAAGTGCAGGAAGTCGAGGCCAACGTGGTGGCAGACCCACCGAAGAAGCCGGATAACAAGTACGGCAGCCGACCTATCTGAGGTCAGCAGACTGCTTGTAAGAAAAAGCCCGCCGTCGCTGCGGGCTTTTTCATGCCTGAAACAAATTCTTAAAATTCATTGCATAGCCCTGTGGGAGCTGGCTTGCCTGCGATAGCGGTGGGTCAGAC
>NZ_VBVZ01000705.1 GCF_005863185.1 Pseudomonas edaphica | reverse complement strand
GGCATAGATAGTCCAGCACACACTGAAGTGGTCTTTGGTCGCGGCTTGGGTTTGAAAGCTCAGCACGGCGGCGAAGGCGGCGGCGAGCAGGGCGGGTAAACGGATTGTGGGCATGGGGCTTCTCCAGTTGAACATGGGCGAGCAGGAGCAACGCGGCACCGTGAACGGTGGCTTGTCTCCCGGGCTTTTATCCCGCCGTGTAACCTCAACTGGAGGTCGCCAACTCTCGGACCAGCCACTCGCTTTTCAAGCGAGCCGGAACCCTAGTCGGCCATTGCAAATTGTGGTGCCGCGAACCTGTGATGAATCCTGCACAGGCTTGCTAAAGCGAGAGTCGTGCCAAGTGGTGGGTGGGCCTCTAGGGCGCGGGGTTGCAGCGAGGTGGTGGTTGGCTGGTGCGCTGACGTGCGTTGTGCTGGTGCGCCGTCGCACTGCAATGAGGCGTTCAGTTCGTCCGAAACAGGTATTTCAAACTGTGTCAAAAACGCACCAGATTCGGTTTTTGATGTCAGATATTTCGTCATTCATTGAAAGACGAATGCCGCCCTTCAGCGTCGCTGAAGGTGCTCCCCAGCGGTCCAGGAGGCCGCCATGTATCGACGACTGCTGCTTAGCGCTTTATTTGGCCTGACCCTCTCCGCGTGTGTGCCCTATTACGACGGTGGCGCCACTTACTACCGCTCCGAGGTCTACACCGCACCGGCGCCCGCTTATTACTACGGCGGCCCTGCTTACTACCAATACGGACGCAGCTATTACGCGCCGCCGCCGCGCTATTATTCGGCGCCGCGTTATTACCAGCCGGCGCCGCGCTACTACCCACGGCCCGGTTACCGGCCGTATCCGAACCAGGGTTGGGGCGGTGGTAACCGTTGGGGCAATGGTGGTGGGCATAACCAGGGCGGCAACCGAGGCGGTGGGCATGGTGGGGGGCACCGTTAGATGTCGGATAAATCCGCCAGCGGGTGCCGTCCTTCCCAAGCCTTGTGAAAGTGCGCTTCGACCACGGCGTCGGGAATGGTATTGATATCCGGCCAGTGCCAATGGGGCGTCTGGTCCTTGTCGATCAAGCGCGCCCGCACGCCTTCGGCAAACTCCGGGTAACGGCAGCAATTGAGGCTCAGTGTGTATTCCATCTGGAACACCTCGGCCAACGACAGGTGCCGCGCCCGCTGGATCTGCTCCCACACCAGGTGCGCGGTCAGCGGGCAGCCTTCACTCAGGTTTTTGCCGGCGCGGCTGAACAGCGGGTCGGCGTGCTCACGTAACGGGCTCAAGGCGCGCCAGGCACAGCGCACATCAGCCACATCCAGCCATTCGTCGATCTGCGCACGGCGCGGCAGCCATTGCGCTTCGGGTTGCTGGTCAACGGCTTCCTGGGCGAGCGCCTTGAGCAGGCTGTTGAGCTGCATCGCGGTTTGTTCCTGCCAGTTCAATTGCAGCAGGCCATCTATCAACGCTTCCTGCTGGTCATCGCGCAGGAAACGGTCGGCCAGGCCCAGGTCCAACGCATCGCGGCCGTTGATATGGGCGCCGGTGAGGCCAAGGAATAACCCCAGCTTGCCCGGTAACCGCGACAGGAACCAACTGGCCCCGACATCCGGGTACAGGCCGATGCTGATCTCGGGCATGGCCAGGCGGCTGCTCGGTGTGACGATACGCACCGAAGCGCTCTGCAGCAGGCCCATACCACCGCCGAGCACATAACCGTGTCCCCAGCAGATCAGCGGTTTGGGGTAGGTGTGCAGGCGGTAGTCGAGGCGGTATTCAGCGGCGAAGAACTGCGCGGCCAGGGTGGGCACTTCGCCGGGGAGTTCACGGCAGGCCTGGGCCAGGCTGCGGACTTCGCCACCGGCGCAAAAGGCTTTGGGGCCATTGCCGCGCAGCAGTACACACACGATATTCGGGTCTTTGGCCCAGGCCTCCAGGCGTTCGTCCAAGGCCAGGATCATGGGCAGGGACAGTGCGTTGAGGGATTTTTCCGCGTCCAGGCTGGCGATGCCGAGGCGGGCACCGTCGCTGCCGGTCAGCTCTTCGAAGTGCAGGTTCATCGTGACCTCAATCGAGAAAGTGAAGGTTCAGTATGAACGCTTCAAAGGAAAGTGCCGATGATGTGTCAGATCAATTGACAAGCGGGGTCGGCTTTCCTAGGGTTCGCCCATTCTTTTTTACACGATGAACACACCATGACCGAAGGCGACCGCATCAAACTCGAACCCAGCTGGAAACACGCCCTGCGGGATGAGTTCGACAAGCCCTACATGGCCGAACTACGCGAGTTCCTGCGCCAGGAACATGCCGCCGGCAAAGAGATCTACCCGCCTGGCCCGCTGATCTTCAATGCGCTCAACTCAACGCCGTTGGACAAGGTCAAGGTGGTGATCCTCGGCCAGGACCCGTACCACGGCCCCGGCCAGGCTCATGGCTTGTGCTTCTCGGTACAACCGGGCGTGCCAACGCCGCCGTCGCTGGTCAATATCTACAAAGAACTCAAGCGCGACCTGAACATCGACATTCCCAACCACGGCTGCCTGCAAAGCTGGGCCGACCAGGGCGTGCTGATGCTCAACACCACCATGACCGTGGAGCGCGCGAATGCCAATGCCCACGCGGGCAAGGGCTGGCAGTTCTTTACCGATCGTGTGATCGAAGTGGTCAGCGAGCACCAGCCGCACCTGGTGTTCCTGTTGTGGGGCGCCCATGCGCAGGGCAAGCAAAAGCTGGTGGATGCGACCAAGCACCTGGTGCTGACCTCGGTGCACCCGTCGCCGTTGTCGGCGTATCGCGGGTTTTTGGGGTGTGGGCACTTCGGTCGTACCAACAAGTTTCTTGAGCAGAATGGCGAGACGCCGATTGAGTGGCGGTTGCCGCCACTCTAAAGGTTAGTCACAACCTAATGTGGGAGCTGGCTTGCCTGCGATGACGGTCTGTCAGCCGATACATTTATTG
>NZ_VBVZ01000704.1 GCF_005863185.1 Pseudomonas edaphica | reverse complement strand
CCAGTGACGGCGCCGCTCGGCTCAACTATCAGCTATAGACACGGCCAAGGAGCTGCCGATGGCTTTCAAACTGATCGAGCACGTCCCGGGTGATCTGTTCCTGGGCGAAGCCCATCAGGTCATACTCCTGAGGTCCGTTGTGCAGGTAGACCTCGGCCCGGTAGTAACGGGTGCGCTCTTCTTCGGGCAGGTCGCTCGGTGCCGAGGAGTAAGCATCCAGGCTCACTTCATAGACAAACGGGTTGCCCTCTTCCATCTCGATACGCACACCGATGCAGCGCTTGGATTTACCCAGCAGCGTCTGCACTTCCAGCCCTTGGTCACGCAGCACACTCGCCGCTTCTTCCAACGCAGGCGTAACGTGTTTGTCCATAAAGCGCTGTACCGTGCCCTGGCTCGGTTGCAGGTCCAAGGCGGTCAAACGCTCGCTGAAACCACGACGACCACGTTCGGCCAATTGCGCCTGCTCCTGTTCGATGGCCACATCCTGGCGCATCGCCTTGTGCAAACCGAACATAAACAGAATCAGCACCACCGAGAACGGCAGCCCCGCCAGCACCACCATGGTTTGCATGGCTTCGAAGTTACCCGCGAACAGCAGGCCGATGGTCACCAGGGTGATCACCACCGACCAGAAGATCCGCAGCCAGTGCGGCGCATCTTCATCGACATTGCCGCCCTTGCACGAAAGGTTGGCCATCATCACCGCGCCGGAATCCGCCGGGGTCAGGAACAGCACAAAGCCCACGAAGATCGACACGCCGATCACGATTTTCGACGCAGGGTAATGCTCAAGCAGTTGGTAGATGGCCATCGACGGTTGCTCCAGCGCCGTCTTGCCCAACTCCACTGCGCCGTGGTTCAGCACCAGGTCCAACGCCGAGTTACCGAAGATCGACAACCACGCCAGAGTGAAGCCCAGCGGGATCAGCAGCACGCCGGCCACCAGCTCACGCACTGTACGACCACGGGAAATACGCGCGATGAACATGCCTACGAATGGCGCCCAGGAAATCCACCAGGCCCAGTAGAACAGGGTCCACAGGCCCATCCAGCGCTCGGTCTTGTCGGCGTCGCCTTCGTACACATACAGGTCGAAGGTTTTCAGCACGATACCGTTGAGGTAGTCACCGGTGTTCTGCACCAGTCCATTGAGCAGGTGCAAGGTCGGGCCAAACAACAGCACAAAGATCAGCAAGCCACTGAACAGCACAATGTTGAGGTTGGACAGGCGGCGAATGCCGTTTTCCACACCCGACACGGCAGCGATGGTCGCCACGGTGCTCATCACAATGATCACGATCAGCAGGTTGGTGTTGCTGTGCTGCATGCCGAACAGGTTTTCAAGCCCCGACGACACTTGCATCGAACCAATCCCCAGGTTCGTCACCAGGCCCAGCAGGGTCACGAACATGCCGAAGCCGTCCACCGCGTGGCCGGCCGCGCCTTTGACCCAACGCTCGCCCACCAGCGGGTACAGCGCCGAACGCAAGGCCAACGGCTGGTTATGACGGTACGCGAAGTACGCCACGGCCAGGCCGACCAGCGCATAAATCGCCCAGCCGTGCAGGCCCCAGTGCAGGAACGTCAACTGCAACGCCTGGCGGGCTGCGCCATTGCTGGCGGCGGCGCCTTCGGGCGGGTTGAAGTAGTGATCCAAAGGCTCGGAAGCACCGAAGTACAGCAGCGAGATGCCGATGCCCGACGAGAACAACATGCCGGCCCAGGCGCCGTAGCTGAAGTCCGGGGTGTCGTCCTTGCTGCCCAGTTTCAATTTACCGTAGGACGAAAACGCCAGGCCGACCACAAACACCAGGTAGGCCGCGATGACCACCATGTAGTACCAGCCGAAGCTTTTCGACAGCCACGCCTGGGCTACGCCGAGCATGCGCCCGGCCTCCTGCGGGGCGATGATCAAAATGGCGGTCAACAACAGAATGAGCGCGGTGGAGGTGTAAAACACCCAACCGTTGACCCTGACCTTTTCCGGCGGGGTCTTTATAAGAGAGGCAGAACTCATGGCGCAGATGCTCCGGGCAGTGCGAGAGAGAAACACAAGGCAACGGTTATCCCGGGACATCGATTTTTCGGCAGTCGACGGACGGGTGTTATAAAGACACCCCGAAAATTCTTGAGCCGCGCCTAGGCAGTGGCCAGGCCCTGATACGGCCTGTTTCAAGGGTTTTTGCAGGTGTCAGAGGACGTTGCTCACAGGTAGGAAAAATCTGTAGGCAGCGACCATTTGTCGCAGATCTTATTCTTTGTTGATTGAACGTTCAATCAAAACAAAATAGACTGGCCATCAAGCCGACGGACGTTTAACGCCCAACGGCAGGCCTAAGGAGAGGTGCTACATGCCCAAGGTCGGTATGCAACCCATACGCCGCCAGCAGTTGATCGAAGCCACCTTGACGGCCATCGATCAGGTTGGAATGGGAGATGCCAGCATTGCGCTGATCGCCCGTTTGGCCGGCGTCTCGAACGGCATCATCAGTCACTACTTTCAGGACAAGAACGGCCTGATCGCCGCAACGATGCGGTACTTGATGAATGTGCTGATCGAGAACGTCCACGAACGCAGGCTTGCGCTGAAGGACGACAGCCCACGGGCGCACCTTCGGGTGATCATCGAGGGCAACTTCGACGCCAGCCAGGTCAACGGACCGGCAATGAAAACCTGGCTGGCCTTCTGGGCCACCAGCATGCACCACCCGTCATTGCACAGGTTGCAGCGGATCAACGATCAACGTCTGTATTCCAACCTGTGCTGCCAGTTCCGCCGAGTGCTACCGCTGCCGCACGCACGCAAAGCAGCCAGAGGCCTGGCGGCCCTGATCGACGGTTTGTGGTTGCGCGGCGCCCTGTCGGGAGACGCTTTCGACACGGAGCAGGCGCAACGGATCGCTTACGAATACATGGATTTCCAATTGGCCAAGCAGGTGAGTTAGAGCACACATAAAC
>NZ_VBVZ01000703.1 GCF_005863185.1 Pseudomonas edaphica | reverse complement strand
CGTTGCAGGGTGATCAAGTGGCCGCCGCTGTCGAGCACCGCAATGGTCAGCGGCGCGGCTGAGATCGTGCGGCCTGCGGTGAGGGCCTGACTGGCGAGTTGGGTGGCAAGTTTCAAGGTTAAAGCGCTCATGGTGCCGTCCTTCTTTTGTTATTGGGAATGCGGTGGAGGTCTGTTTGATCAGATGCTCGATCAAACAAATAGAACACAATGACATTTATTTTTGTATACAATATTTTCGCCAAAAGGCTCCACACGTCGAAAAAAGTGCTTCCGACGAACGCCATGGCCACTTTGCAAAATGCATTGACCTTCGCCGCTCGCCGTGAATACACTTTATCCAGACACCACTTGTATACAATTACAAAACGCAAGAGGCACCAAAACCATGAGCAAAATGAGAGCAATCGAAGCCGCCGTCCTGGTAATGCGCCGTGAAGGCGTGGACACCGCCTTCGGTATCCCGGGCGCCGCGATCAACCCGCTGTATTCGGCCTTGCAGAAGGTCGGTGGCATCGATCACGTCCTTGCTCGCCACGTTGAAGGCGCCTCGCACATGGCCGAGGGCTACACCCGCACCAAGGCCGGCAATATCGGCGTGTGCATCGGTACTTCCGGCCCGGCGGGCACCGACATGGTCACCGGCCTGTACAGCGCCTCGGCCGACTCGATCCCGATTCTGTGCATCACCGGCCAGGCCCCACGTGCACGGATGCACAAGGAAGACTTCCAGGCCGTGGATATCACCAGCATCGTCAAGCCGGTGACCAAGTGGGCGACCACTGTTCTGGAGCCCGGCCAAGTGCCCTACGCGTTCCAGAAAGCCTTCTATGAAATGCGCTCCGGCCGCCCTGGCCCGGTGCTGATCGACCTGCCGTTCGACGTGCAGATGGCCGAGATCGAATTCGATATCGACGCCTACCAGCCACTGCCGCTGGCCAAGCCCTTGGCTACGCGCATCCAGGTGGAAAAAGCCCTGGCGCTGCTGGATGCGGCCGAACGCCCCTTGCTGGTCAGCGGTGGCGGCGTGATCAATGCCGACGCCAGCGAGTTGCTGGTTGAATTTGCTGAACTCACCGGCATCCCGGTGATCCCGACCCTGATGGGCTGGGGCACGATCCCGGACGATCACCCGCTGATGGTGGGCATGGTCGGCCTGCAAACCTCGCACCGCTATGGCAACGCAACGATGCTCAAGTCGGACGTGGTGCTGGGCATCGGCAACCGCTGGGCCAACCGCCACACTGGTTCGGTGGAGGTATACACCGAAGGCCGCACGTTCATTCACGTCGACATCGAACCGACGCAGATTGGCCGCGTGTTCACGCCGGACCTGGGCATAGTGTCCGACGCCGGTTCTGCGCTGACGATGTTCATTGAAGTGGCCCGCGAGTGGAAAGCCGCCGGCAAGCTCAAGGATCGCAGCGCCTGGCTGCATGACTGCCAGCAGCGCAAGGCCACCCTGCACCGCAAGACCCACTTCGACAACGTGCCGGTCAAGCCGCAACGCGTGTACGAAGAGATGAACCAGGTGTTCGGCAAAGACACCTGCTACGTCAGCACCATCGGCCTGTCGCAGATTGCCGGCGCGCAATTCCTGCACGTGTACAAACCACGCCACTGGATCAACTGCGGCCAGGCCGGCCCCTTGGGCTGGACCATTCCGGCGGCACTCGGCGTGGTCAAGGCCGACCCGAGCCGCAAAGTGGTGGCGTTGTCGGGCGACTATGACTTCCAGTTCATGATCGAAGAGCTGGCGGTGGGCGCGCAGTTCAAGCTGCCGTACATCCACGTAGTGGTGAACAACTCCTACCTGGGCCTGATTCGCCAGGCCCAGCGCGGGTTTGAGATGGACTACTGCGTGCAGCTGTCCTTCGACAACCTCAACGCCCCGGAACTTAACGGCTATGGCGTCGACCATGTGGCTGTCGCCGAAGGCTTGGGTTGCAAGGCGCTGCGCGTATTCGAGCCGGGCCAGATCCAGCCGGCGTTGCGCAAGGCGCAGGAAATGATCGAAGAATTCAAGGTTCCGGTGATTGTTGAGATTATTCTGGAACGCGTGACCAATATTTCCATGGGCACCGAGATCAACGCCGTCAACGAATTCGAAGATCTGGCCCTGGTCGGCAACGACGCGCCGACTGCCATTTCCCTGCTCGATTAAGGAGAACCCTATGCCGCGTTTTGCCGCCAACCTGTCCATGCTGTTTACCGAGCAGGACTTTCTCGCCCGTTTCAAAGCGGCCGCCGACGCCGGCTTCCAGGGTGTGGAATACCTGTTCCCGTACGAGTTCAGCTCCGCCGAGATCAAGGCGCAGTTGGATGCCAACGGCCTGACCCAAGTGCTGTTCAACCTGCCGGCCGGTGACTGGGCCAAGGGCGAGCGCGGTTTGGCGTGCCACCCGGATCGGGTCGAGGAGTTCCGTGCCGGGGTCAAGCTGGCCATCGCCTACGCCCAGGTGCTGGGCAATACCCAGATCAACTGCCTGGCCGGGATTCGCCCCGCCGGTGTGGATGACGAAACCGTAGAAAAGACCTTTGTCGCCAATCTCAAGTACGCCGCCGACAAGCTGCAAGCGGCGGGCATCAAGCTGGTGATGGAGATGATCAACACCCGCGACATCCCGGGTTTCTACCTGAACAACACGGCGCAGGCCCTGTCGATTCGCGAGCAGGTGGGCAGCGCCAACCTGTTCCTGCAATACGACATCTACCACATGCAAATCATGGAAGGCGACCTGGCCCGAACCATGGCCGCGCACCTGGGTGAGATCAACCACATCCAGTTGGCCGACAACCCTGGGCGTAACGAGCCGGGGACCGGGGAGATCAACTATCGCTTCCTGTTCGAGCATCTGGATCGGATTGGTTACACCGGTTGGGTCGGCTGTGAGTACAAGCCGCTGACCACCACCGAGGCGGGACTGGGTTGGCTCAAAACCCATAACGCCATCTGACTGACACAACACAAAAGA
>NZ_VBVZ01000702.1 GCF_005863185.1 Pseudomonas edaphica | reverse complement strand
CAACTATCCTGCTCGCCCCCTTCGCGGCCCAGGCTGCGTCGGAAGACGATCCGTGGGAAAGCGTCAACCGCCCGATCTTCACCTTCAACGACACCGTTGATACCTACGCGCTCAAGCCGATTGCCCAGGGTTATCAATTTGTAACCCCGCAATTTGTACAAGACGGCATCCACAACTTCTTCCGCAACATCGGCGATGTCGGCAACCTGGCCAACAACGTGCTGCAGCTCAAGCCGCACGCCGCTGGTGTGGACACCGCCCGCCTGTTGATGAACACCACCTTCGGCGTGCTTGGCTTTGTTGATGTGGGCACCAAAATGGGGCTGCAACGCAGCGATGAAGACTTCGGCCAGACCCTCGGCTACTGGGGCGTCGGCAGCGGTCCTTACGTGATGCTGCCGCTGCTAGGCCCAAGCACCCTGCGTGATGCGCCGTCCAAATACGTCGACAGCTACACCCAGCCGTACCGCTACATGAACGATATCGGCTGGCGCAACAGCACCTTCGGCCTGAACATC
The DNA here is from genome assembly GCF_005863185.1 of Pseudomonas edaphica. Lineage (GTDB taxonomy): Bacteria > Pseudomonadota > Gammaproteobacteria > Pseudomonadales > Pseudomonadaceae > Aquipseudomonas > Aquipseudomonas edaphica. Next base: position 2,465 of record NZ_VBVZ01000702.1, on the reverse strand, counting down.
GTTGATACCCGTGCCAGCCTGCTCGACAGCGAGAAGCTGATCACGGGCGACAAGTACACCTTTATCCGTAACGCTTACCTGCAGAACCGTGAGTTCAAGGTAAAAGACGGCAAGGTCGTCGACGACTTTTAAGCCGTGACGTTTTGAAATGAAAAAAGGCGACCTCTATAGGTCGCCTTTTTTGTGCGCGTTTTTCAGCGCATTTTCAAGATCCTGAGGCCCAGGTGCTGGCGCTCGCCTTCGTTTTTGGCCCACACCACCTCGGTGTCCGCCTCCAGGCCCGTGAGGGCGGCGTGTTCCGAATCGATGCGCACGGTCAGTTGGTCTCCCACCTGAAACTGGCGAGGTGCCTCAACCTGCATGCCGGAGCTGGAAAGGTCCACACAAACCCCGGCAATCTCTTGCCCCGCGTGGATCAGCGCCACATCGGCATCCACGCGCATGCGGATGAAATCGCGTTTTTCGTCGTAGCCGCGCTCATGTTCGCTCACGGGTTCCATCCTTACTTTGTGTTGTGGTGGTGACTGTTCTTATAACTCCCGGTGATTTGCGGTGTAAAGACGCCCGGCGACCATCGGCATGAGCTTGAAACCCCTGACGGATGGGAGTACCGTCTGCGCCTTAGAAGGGCACCTCTGCTTTACCGTTGTGCATGGGAGAAATCCCAGTGCTTTGTAGGACAGAGAGGCTAGAAAGCGAATCCAGTACGTGAGCCCGGCCATTGCCGAGCCGCCTACGCCAACCTAATTCTGGCGCCGTTTGCCCACATGCAAAAAACCAGTGCCACGCTGCTGATAATCGATGACGACGAAGTAGTGCGCGCGAGCCTCGCGGCCTATTTGGAAGACAGTGGCTTCAGCGTCCTGCAGGCCAGTAATGGCCAACAGGGTCTCCAGGTGTTCGAGCGCGACAAGCCCGACCTCGTGATCTGCGACCTGCGCATGCCCCAAATGGGCGGCCTCGAGCTGATTCGCCAGGTAACCGAGCGTGCGCCGCAGACGCCAGTGATTGTTGTGTCCGGTGCCGGCGTGATGAACGATGCTGTCGAGGCCCTGCGCCTGGGCGCTGCCGACTACTTGATCAAGCCCCTGGAAGACCTGGCGGTGCTGGAGCATTCGGTGCGCCGCGCGCTGGACCGTGCTCGCCTGCTGCTGGAAAACCAGCGCTACCGCGAAAAGCTCGAAACCGCCAACCGCGAACTCGAAGCCAGCCTCAATTTGCTCCAGGAAGACCAGAACGCCGGTCGCCAGGTGCAGATGAACATGCTGCCGGTGAGCCCGTGGACCATCGACGAATTCAAGTTTGCGCACCAGATCATCCCGTCGCTACCTGGCCGACGTGTCCGGCCACGGCGCTTCTTCTGCGTTTGTTACCGTGTTGTTGAAATTCATGACCACACGGCTGTTGTTCGAATCCAAGCGCAATGGCACCTTGCCGGAGTTCACCCCCTCCGAGGTGCTGGGCCACATCAACCGAGGCCTGATCAGCTGCAAGCTGGGCAAGCACGTGACGATGGTTGGCGGCGTTATTGATGAAGAAACCGGTCTTTTGACCTACAGCATCGGCGGTCACCTGCCGATGCCGGTTTTATACACTCCCGACAGTGTGCGTTACCTGGAAGGCCGTGGTTTGCCGGTGGGCTTGTTTAACGAAGCCACCTACGAAGACCACATCCTGGAATTGCCGCCGACGTTCAGCCTCACGCTGATGTCCGACGGCATACTGGACCTTCTTCCAGAGCCTACACTCAAAGAGAAAGAAGCCGCCTTGCCCCAAAAGGTCAAGTCGGCGGGCGGCAGCCTGGATGGCCTGCGGCAGGTTTTTGGATTGTCCACGCTAGGGGAGATGCCGGATGATATCGCCCTATTGGTGTTGAGCAGGAATCTTTGATGAGTACCGGAAGAATCCAATTCGCCGAGCAAGACGGGACCTTCGTCCTGAAGTTTGTCGGTGAAGTGCGCCTGACCTTGTGTTCGGCGCTGGATGCGACGATTGAGCGGATCTTCACCGCGCTGAACTTCTCAGCGATCGTGATCGATCTGACCGAAACCCGCAGCATCGATAGCACCACCCTTGGCCTGCTGGCCAAGTTGTCCATTCTGTCTCGGCAGAAGGTTGGCCTGTTGCCGACCGTCGTCACCACCCACGAAGACATCACCCGTCTGTTGCAGTCCATGGGTTTTGACCAGGTGTTCAACATCGTTGACCGCCCGATCCCCTGCCCGGAATGCCTGACCGACCTGCCTTCGCAAGACCAGTCCGAAGAAATCGTGCGGGTCAAAGTGCTGGAAGCGCACAAGATCCTGATGGGCTTGAACGAGTCCAACCGCGAAGCCTTCCACGACCTGGTCAATGCCCTAGAACGCCACTAGGCCCCAGACTTGAAACCCCGTCCAATGTGGGAGCTGGCTTGCCTGCGATAGCGGTGTGTCAGCCACCTATTCATCACTGACCCACCGCTATCG
>NZ_VBVZ01000701.1 GCF_005863185.1 Pseudomonas edaphica | reverse complement strand
AAGAGACAGGGTGAGTTCGGTGCTGAATGTTCTGACGCCATCGCGGGCAAGCCCGCTCCCACATTAGACCGTAATCCAAATGTGGGAGCGGGCTTGCCCGCGATGGCGCCAGTACAGACAACGCAGACTGACTTAGTCTTCCAGCAGCTCTTCAGCCTGACCCAGGATGTTTTCCAGGGTGAAACCGAATTCTTCGAACAACGCTGGCGCTGGCGCCGACTCACCGTAGGTGGTCATGCCGATCACGCGGCCTTCCAGGCCCACGTACTTGTACCAGTAGTCGGCGTGAGCCGCTTCGATGGCGATACGTGCGCTGACCTGCAACGGCAATACCGATTGCTTGTAGTCGGCATCCTGGGCTTCGAACAGGCTGGTGCACGGCATGGACACCACGCGAACGTTGCGGCCCTGGGCGGTCAGCTTGTCGTAGGCCTGAACAGTCAGGCCGACTTCGGAGCCTGTGGAGATCAGGATCAGTTCCGGCTCGCCGATGCAGTCTTTGAGCACATAACCGCCACGGCTGATGTTGGCGATCTGCGCGTCGGTACGCACTTGGTGTTGCAGGTTCTGACGCGAGAAGATCAGCGCCGAAGGGCCGTCCTTACGCTCGATAGCGTGCTTCCAGGCCACGGCCGATTCCACGGCGTCGGCTGGGCGCCAGCAATCCAGGTTCGGCGTGGTACGCAGGCTGGTCAGTTGCTCGACCGGCTGGTGCGTCGGGCCGTCTTCGCCCAGGCCGATGGAGTCGTGGGTGTACACATGGATCACCCGCTTCTTCATCAGCGCGGCCATACGTACCGCATTACGCGCGTATTCCATGAACATCAGGAAGGTCGCGCCGTAAGGCACCAGGCCGCCGTGCAGGGACACGCCGTTCATGATGGCGCTCATGCCGAACTCGCGCACACCGTAGTACATGTAGTTGCCGCTGGCGTCTTCGGCCGAGACACCTTTGCAACCTTTCCACAGGGTCAGGTTGGAACCGGCCAGGTCAGCCGAACCGCCGAGGATCTCAGGCAGCAATGGGCCAAAGGCGTTCAGGGTGTTCTGGCTGGCTTTACGGCTGGCAATGGTCTCGCCCTTGGCCGCGACTTCGGCGATGTAGGCCGAGGCTTTTTCCGAGAAGTCGGCAGGCAGGTCACCGGCCAGGCGGCGCACCAGCTCGTTGGCCAATTCCGGGAATTCGGCGGAGTAGGCAGCAAAACGCTGGTCCCACTCGGCTTCGGCGGCCAGGCCTTTTTCCTTGGCGCTCCACTCGGCGTAGATATCAGCCGGGATTTCGAACGGGCCATGGTTCCACTTCAGCGCTTCACGAGCCAAGGCGATTTCCGCGTCACCCAGTGGGGCGCCGTGGCAGTCTTCTTTACCTTGCTTGTTCGGCGAGCCGAAACCGATGATGGTCTTGCAGCAGATCAGGGTCGGCTGCTCGCTCTTGCGCGCGGTGTCGATGGCGGTCTTGATCTCTTCCGGATCGTGACCGTCAACGTTGCGGATCACCTGCCAGTTGTAGGCTTCGAAACGCTTTGGCGTGTCGTCGGTGAACCAGCCTTCGACTTCGCCGTCGATGGAGATGCCGTTGTCATCGTAGAAGGCAATCAGCTTGCCCAGGCCCAGGGTGCCGGCCAGGGACGCGACTTCGTGGGAAATGCCTTCCATCATGCAGCCATCACCCAGGAACACGTAGGTGTGGTGGTCGACAATGTTGTGGCCAGGGCGGTTGAACTGCGCGCCCAATACTTTTTCCGCCAGCGCAAAACCCACGGCGTTGGCCAGGCCCTGGCCCAGCGGGCCAGTGGTGGTCTCGACGCCTGGGGTGTAGCCGAATTCCGGGTGGCCCGGGGTACGGCTGTGCAGCTGGCGGAAGCTCTTGAGGTCATCGATAGTGACGTCGTAGCCGGTCAGGTGCAGCAGCGAGTAGATCAGCATCGAGCCGTGGCCGTTGGACAGCACGAACCGGTCACGGTCAGCGAACGACGGGTTGCTCGGGTTGTGCTTCAGGTAGTCACGCCAAAGTACCTCGGCGATATCCGCCATGCCCATCGGGGCACCGGGATGGCCGCTGTTGGCTTTTTGCACGGCATCCATGCTGAGGGCACGAATGGCGTTGGCACGCTCACGACGGCTGGGCATCGCTGATCTCCTGGAGTTTGAGTAGAAGAAACGGAAAAAAGGACCGGCATTTTCCCTCAGCCACCGCCTGCGGGCAATGACAGATAGTCACTTGTAGGTGTTTTTCCTGCGGTTTACCCGGCATTGGCTTGCAGAAACAGCCCACCGGTTCGTCTAAAGGTTATAGCGGCTGCTTATAACTACCGATTATCGACCAATATCAAAACTTTTTGATATTGGCCTTGCGAGGATTTCCACCCGTCACTAGACTGCTGGCCTTATGAACCTACCCGTGCCCTCCCTGCGTCCCGACGACGGCGATGAGCTGGCTGCCTTATGCAAGGCCGCTGGTGATCCGTTGCGCCTGAACGTGTTGCGCGCACTGGCCAACGACTCTTTTGGGGTGCTGGAACTGGCGCAGATCTTCGCCATCGGCCAATCCGGCATGAGCCACCACCTCAAGGTGCTGGCCCAGGCCGAGCTGGTGGCTACGCGCCGCGAAGGCAATGCGATTTTCTATCGCCGCGCCCTGCCCCACACCGAGCTGCTCGGCGGCAAGCTGCACGCTGCCCTGCTCGAAGAGGTAGACAGTTTGGGCCTGCCCAGCGACGTGCAGTCGCGCATCAGCCAGGTCCACGGGCAACGCGCCGCCGCCAGCCAGGACTTTTTCTCACGGGTAGCCGAGAAGTTTCGCGCCCAACAGGACTTGATCGCCGGTTTGCCCCAATACCGCGAAAGCGTACTGGCGCTGTTGGACAAGCTGAGCTTCAGTGATGAGGCGACGGCGTTGGAAGTTGGCCCCGGCGACGGTGGCTTCCTGCCGGAACTGGCACGTCGCTTCAAGCAGGTGACCGCGCTGGACAACAGCCCGGCGATGCTTGA
>NZ_VBVZ01000700.1 GCF_005863185.1 Pseudomonas edaphica | reverse complement strand
CGCCGATGCGTGGAGCCAGGCCCTGGGCCAGATCCGATTACGCGAAACCGAAAACCTGCGCCAGGACGCCGAACAACTGGCGAGCCTCACCTCGGCGCAATCACCACTGGTGTTGTTGTTACAGCAGGTGCGTGAAAATACCCGTTTGCTATCCACTGATGACCCGATGTCAGCGGTGCCCCACGAGGCCGGTGACGTGGCGGCTATCGCTCAATCGATGGCTGCCCGTGTACGCGCGGGTGTTTTGCCCAAGCCCACAGGCGATGACGCTGCAAGACGCGCCTTGCAACGCCGTTTCGAGCCTTTGCATCAACTGCTTGATGAGCAGCAAAACCCGGGAGAGCAACTGACCCAGGCGTTGCGCCAGCTTGATGCTGTGCACCTGCAAATGGCAGCGCTGAACCGCGAAGGGTCACCGGAGCAGGCGGCTTTCCAGATGGTGAAACGGCGTATGGAAGGGCAACAACCTGGGTTGGGTCAGTTACGCGATATTGCCGCACGTTTGCCGCTGCCGCTCAAAGGTTGGGTCGAGGGCCTTGCCGACGACAGTTGGCGGCATTTGTTCGATGAGGCCTATACGCATGTGAACCAACGCTACCAGAGCGAGGTGTATAGCCTGTATGCCAAGGCTATTCGCCAGCGTTACCCGTTCAATGCCCATGCCAGCAGCGACGTGGCCTTGGGCGACTTCGAGGAGTTTTTTAAACCCCAGGGCGTGCTGGCAAGGTTCCATGAAACCTACCTGCGCCCGTTTATCAGCGCCGACGGCGGGCGTTATCGCTTGCGCGGCCTGGAAGGCCAGAGCCTGCCAATGTCGCGCGCGCTGCTGGAACAACTCGGCAAAGCGCAGACCATCCGCCGTGGTTTTTTTGGTGGCGACCCAGGCGAGTTGTCGGTTCGATTTACGTTGGCACCTTATAGCCTGGATCAGGCGGTCAGCCGCGCGGTGTTGAGCTTTGGCGGTCAGCAGTTGGAGTACCGTCATGGACCGATTGTGCCTGTGACGTTCCAGTGGCCCAGCGAGGTGGAAAATGGTCGCAGCAGCCTGGTATTGGAACGAGGTGCACAGCGGCCGTTGGGCATCGAGAAGAACAGCGGGGCCTGGTCGTTGTTCCGGTTTTTTGACTTGCTGCACAGCGAGCCCGCCAGTGGGCGCGATGCGCAGATACTCAAGTCCGACCTCGCCGGTTTGCGTGCCAATTACCTGTTGGTCAGCCAGCGCACACCCAGCCCGTTTCAGATGGACACGTGGCGCACGTTCCGTTTGCCGGAGCGGCTGTGACCGCGCCGCAAGCCGCCGCAAACAGCGCGGCACGTACTCAACGTGGCAAGGCCAGGCAGCGCAACGAAGATGCGTTCCTCGACTGCCCCCAACAAGGTTGCTGGGCGGTTGCCGACGGTATGGGCGGCCACCGGGCCGGACACAGGGCCAGCCAATGGGTGGTCGACAGCCTTGCCGCGTTGCCGGTCCACGGTACGTTCGATCAGCGCATCGATGCGGTGCGGCGATGCCTGCAACGGCTCAATCAGTGTTGGGGGGATAACACCTCACCGCCGGCCGCAGGTCGCGACGACAGGATGGGCAGTACCGTGGTGGTCCTGCTGCTGGAGGGCCGGCGCGCAGCGTGTATCTGGGCGGGGGACAGCCGCTGTTACCTGTGGCGAGGCGGGCGGTTGTATCAGCTGTCGCGCGATCACTCACTGCTGCGCCAATTGATGGATGAGCAGCGATTGAGCCTGGCGCAGGCCCAGGCGCATCCCGACGCCAGGGCATTGACCCGCGCCGTAGGCGCGCGGCACCCGCTGAAACTCGAGGTGCTGGAGTTGGGCGCGCACCCAGGCGATGTGTTTGTGCTGTGCAGTGACGGTATGTACCAGGCGATGACGCACGCCGAGCTGGGCAGCGCCATGGACAGCGGTACGCCGCAACAGGTGGTGGCGCGGCTGTTCACGGCGGCGCTACGCGGGCCGGCGCGGGATGACCTGACGGCCGTGGTGGTGCGCGTATGACCACGGCACCTGGCATGCCCACCTTGCTGGCGGGGCGTTATCACCTGGAGCGCGTGTTGGGCTCGGGCGGCATGGGTGTGGTCTACCGGGCGCGCGACCTGCTGCATGAGCAGTTTGGCGAGCCCTGTTCCAGCGTGGCAATCAAGGTGCTCGGTGAGAATCTCCGCCTGGCGCCCGATGCACATGTGCTGCTCTACAGCGAGTTTGCCCTGACCCGCAGCCTGCAGCATGAGCGCGTGGTACGCATGTTTGCGTTTGAGGTGGATATCAGCAGCCAGATCGCGTTTTTCAGCATGGAGTTAATGCACGGTATGACCCTGGACCGGCTGCTGCTGGAGTGTCCCGATGGCTTGCCGTGGCGTGAGTTGCAGCCTCTGGCTGTGCAGCTGCTGGATGCTGTGGCGTATGTGCATCGTCAAGGTGTGCTGCATGGGGATGTGAAGCCGGTGAATATCATGGTGGGTGAAGAGGGCATTCGTTTGTTCGATTTCGGCCTCGGGCAGGCGACGGCGGAGGCGATGGCAGGGCTGGCGAGTGTGAGTCGTGATCGTTTTAATGCCTGGACACCGGCTTATGCTGCGCCGGAGTTGTTGGCGGGCGGTGCATTGACGGCGAGTGCTGATCTGTATGCGGTGGCGTGTGTGGTGTATGAGTTGGCCCATGGCAAACGCTTGGGCGAGCGTCGGGTCACTGAGCGGCTGGAGCGCCCCCGGCAGCTGCCCGCAGCGTGTTGGCCAGCCTTGCGCTTGGCGTTGGCGATGGATCCTGAGCGCCGAACGATCAGCGTGGAGGCGTTGGGCGAGGTTATGGCGCGTTGTCGATGGCGCTGGTTCAGGTAGCTATGGGTGCCTGCCAAGGTATCGATTTGGCCTACGCTGTGTATCGGCTGTTCTGTGGGAGCTGGCTTGTCGAATCGTCGCACCGCTGCGATGCAGCCACCTCGGTGTGTCAGGTGCACCGAGCTGATGCCATCGCAGGCAAGCC
>NZ_VBVZ01000006.1 GCF_005863185.1 Pseudomonas edaphica | reverse complement strand
GCGCCTGCGAGATGATTCTGGCCAGCACGGGCCGCGTTGTGGTGGTCGGCATGGGCAAATCCGGCCACGTCGGCAACAAGATCGCCGCCACCCTGGCCAGCACCGGGACCACGGCGTTTTTCGTGCACCCGGCCGAAGCCAGCCACGGTGACATGGGCATGATCACCAAGGATGACATTATCCTGGCGCTGTCGAACTCGGGCACCACCAACGAAATCGTGACCTTGCTGCCCTTGATCAAGCGCCTGGGCATCAAGATGATCAGCCTCACCGGCAACCCGGAATCCACGCTGGCGAAGGCTGCCGAAGTCAATTTGAACGTGCACGTGGCCCACGAAGCCTGCCCGCTTAACCTGGCACCGACCTCCTCCACCACCGCCGCCCTGGTCATGGGCGACGCCCTGGCCGTGGCGTTGCTGGAAGCTCGTGGCTTTACCGCTGAAGACTTCGCGTTTTCGCACCCGGGCGGCGCGCTGGGTCGTCGCCTGCTGCTCAAAGTGGAAAACGTCATGCACTCGGGGGATGAACTGCCCCACGTGCAACGTGGCACCTTGCTCAAAGACGCGCTGATGGAAATGACCCGCAAGGGCCTGGGCATGACCGTGATCCTGGAAGCCGACGGGCGTCTGGCCGGAGTCTTCACCGACGGCGACCTGCGCCGCACTCTGGACCGCACCATCGATATCCACACCGCGACCATTGATGCGGTGATGACGCCCCACGGCAAGACCGCCCGCCCCGAGATGCTTGCAGCCGAAGCGCTGAAGATCATGGAAGACCATAAGATTGGCGCGCTGGTGGTGGTCAATAGTGACGACCGCCCGATCGGCGCCCTGAACATGCACGACTTGCTGCGTGCGGGAGTGATGTAAATGACCAGCGACCTGATGCAACGCGGCAAACACATCAAACTGGCGATTTTCGACGTGGACGGCGTGCTGACCGACGGCCGCCTGTACTTTCTCGAAGATGGCAGCGAATTCAAGACCTTTAACACCCTCGACGGCCAGGGCATCAAAATGTTGATGGCCGCCGGTGTGCAAACGGCAATTATCAGTGGTCGAAAGACACCGGTTGTGGAACGCCGCGCACAAAACCTGGGGATTCCTCACCTGTATCAAGGCCGTGAGGATAAACTGGTGGTTCTGGACGAGCTTCTTGGCCAACTCAACCTAAGCTATGAGCAGGTTGCGTACCTGGGTGATGACCTGCCTGACCTGCCGGTCATTCGCCGAGTGGGCCTGGGCATGGCCGTCGCCAATGCAGCGGCGTTTGTTCGTGAACACGCCCATGGCATTACTGTCGCACGTGGCGGTGAAGGCGCTGCCCGCGAGTTCTGCGAATTGATCCTGCGTGCCCAAGGCAGTCTTGAAGCGGCCCACGCCGCCTACTTATAGAGCGTTTTATGCTGAGCAAAAAGATTCGCAACTTCCTGTTATTCGGGGTCATCGCCGCGCTGTTCCTGGCGGTGGGCTACTGGAATATCAGCCCGGAGCGCTTTCTCGACAAGCCTGTAGCACAGGTTGACGAGGGGCTGATCGACAATTTCGCCACCAATGCCTATACGGTGCAGTTCATGCCTGACGGCAAGGTCCAATACGAGATGACCTCCGATAAGGTGGAACACGTCAAAGCCTCCGACGTCAGCTTGCTGACCAACCCGGACCTGAACCTGTTCCGCGGCACCGACTTTCCGTGGCACGTCACCAGCAAACGTGGCGAGGTCAATGCGGACGGCACCCAGGTTGAGTTGATCGACTCGGTACGCGTTGCGCGCACCGATGAACACAAGCGTGACACCATCATCACCAGCAGTCGCATGACCGTTTTCCCACAACAGCAATATGCGCAGACCGAGCAAGACGTTAGAATTGACGGCGCTGGCGGTGTATCGACTGGCAAGGGAATGAAAGCGTATTTGAAAGAAAGCAGGATACACCTGCTATCGAACGTAAGAGGACAGTATGAGGCTCGTTAAAACCCTCCCTATTTTGCTCGGTCTGGGCGCAGCACTGGGAAGCGTGAGCGCCTGGGCTCTGCCGAACGATAGCCAGCAACCGATCCATATCTCGGCTGACGATGCGCAGTTGGATGATAAACAAGGCGTCGCGACCTACACCGGTGGCGTGATCATCACCCAGGGCTCGATGAAGATTACCGGCAACACGGTAACGCTGACTCGCACCCCGGCTGGCGACATCGACGTGGTGACTTCGGTGGGCAACCTGGCTTACTTCGAACAGAAGCAGGCGGCTGCCGACCCGGCACCGATGAAAGGCTACGGCAGGACCATCCAGTATCACGCCCAGCAGAACCGCATTATCCTGATTGACCAGGCACGGGTTGTCAGTACTGACGGCAATACCACCGAAGGTGAAAAAATCACCTACGACACCGTCAAGCAGATCGCTACCGCCGGTCGCGCCAATGGCACAAAAATCGGCACACCGAAGCCGCGCATCGACATGGTTATCCAGCCGAAGCAGAAAGACGCTGCCGCCCCTGCGCCAAAACCCGCTGCGAAGAAGACGAACTGATGGCAACCCTGAAAGCCCAGCATCTGGCCAAAGCTTATAAAAGCCGTCAGGTCGTACGCGACGTCAGCCTGTCGATCGACAGCGGCCAGATCGTCGGCTTGCTCGGCCCCAACGGCGCCGGCAAGACCACCTGCTTCTATATGATTGTTGGCCTGGTCCAGGCGGATCAGGGCCGTGTATTGATTGACGACCTGGACGTAAGCCACCAGCCCATGCACGGTCGTGCACGCGCCGGCATCGGCTATCTTCCCCAGGAAGCGTCGATCTTCCGCAAACTGTCAGTGTCCGACAACATCATGGCGATCCTCGAGACCCGCAAGGAACTCGACCGTGACGGCCGTCGCAAAGAGCTGGAAAGCCTGTTGCAGGAGTTCCATATCAACCACATCCGCGACAACCTCGGCATGAGCTTGTCCGGTGGCGAGCGTCGCCGTGTGGAAATCGCCCGTGCCCTGGCCACCGCACCGAAGTTCATCCTGCTGGACGAACCTTTCGCCGGTGTCGACCCGATCTCGGTTGGCGATATCAAGCAGATCATCCATCACCTCAAGGCCAAGGGTATCGGTGTACTGATCACCGACCACAACGTGCGTGAGACCCTCGATATCTGCGAAACCGCCTATATCGTTAACGATGGGCAACTGATTGCAGAAGGTGACTCCGCCACTATCCTGGCCAATGAACTGGTGAAGGAAGTGTACCTGGGTCACGAGTTCCGCCTGTAAACACGGTGGTATCAGGCCATTGCCCGGGGCGCGTGCAAGTCAATAAAAACCTCAGTTTTTTTATTGTTACCGCGCTCTAGGCAAAGCCCCTGATATCAGGCATATAATTTGCTTATGTTTGGCGCTCACGCGCCCTGTCGTGGATGGCGCATTGCGCCGGCGAATAAGGTGTTAAGCCCCTGCCATGAAACCATCGCTAGTCCTGAGAATGGGCCAGCAGCTGACGATGACACCGCAGCTGCAACAGGCCATCCGCCTGCTCCAATTGTCGACCCTGGACCTGCAACAGGAAATCCAGGAGGCCCTGGAGTCCAATCCGATGCTCGAACGCCAGGAAGAAGGCGACGACTTCGACAATGCAGACCCGCTGGCCGACAACATCGAGCAAAAACCCAACCCCGACGTGCAGGAACCGTCCTATCAGGAAACCGCCCCTACGGTGGACAACCTTGAGGAAGGTGAATGGAACGAACGCATTCCCAACGAGCTTCCCGTGGACACCGCCTGGGAAGACGTCTACCAAACCAGCGCCAGCAGCCTGCCCAGCAATGACGACGACGAGTGGGACTTCACCACTCGCACGTCCGCCGGTGAGAGCCTGCAGAGCCACTTGCTGTGGCAACTGAACCTGGCGCCGATGTCCGATACCGATCGCCTGATCGCCGTAACCCTGATCGACTGCATCAACAATCAGGGCTACCTGGACGAGACGCTCGACGAGATTCTTGAAGCCTTCGACCCGGAACTGGACATCGAACTGGACGAAATCGAAGCCGTCCTGCATCGCATCCAACAGTTCGAGCCTGCCGGCATTGGCGCTCGCACCTTAAGCGAATGCCTGTTGCTGCAACTGCGCCAACTGCCGGCCAAGACCCCGTGGCTCGCCGAAGCCCAGCGCCTGGTCACCGACTACATCGACCTGCTGGGCAGCCGCGACTACAGCCAGTTGATGCGCCGCATGAAGCTCAAGGAAGACGACCTGCGGCAGGTCATCGAGCTGGTACAGAGCCTCAACCCGCGCCCCGGCTCGCAGATCGAGTCCAGCGAAGCCGAATATGTCGTGCCCGACGTGATCGTGCGCAAAGACAACGAACGCTGGCTGGTGGAGTTGAACCAGGAATCGGTGCCTCGCCTGCGGGTCAACCCACAATACGCAGGCTTTGTGCGCCGCGCCGACACCAGTGCCGACAACACCTTCATGCGCAACCAGTTGCAGGAAGCGCGCTGGTTCATCAAGAGCCTGCAAAGCCGTAACGAAACCCTGATGAAAGTGGCCACCCAGATCGTCGAGCACCAGCGCGGCTTCCTGGAATATGGCGACGAGGCGATGAAGCCACTGGTTCTGCACGACATTGCCGAAGCGGTAGGTATGCATGAATCGACGATTTCACGGGTAACCACGCAGAAATTCATGCATACCCCACGGGGTATTTATGAGCTGAAATACTTTTTCTCCAGCCACGTCAGCACCTCCGAAGGCGGTGAATGCTCGTCCACGGCGATCCGCGCGATCATCAAAAAACTGGTTGCGGCGGAAAATCAGAAAAAGCCATTGAGTGACAGTAAGATCGCTGGTTTACTGGAGGCACAAGGCATTCAGGTCGCCCGTCGAACCGTCGCCAAGTACCGCGAGTCCCTCGGGATCGCGCCTTCCAGCGAGCGTAAGCGTTTGATGTGACGGGCGGGCCATAGCGTTCCAGTGGTGGGTATTCCTACCCACCGCTTTATGCACTGGCAACGAAGGAGAAGCTGTATGCAAGTCAACATCAGTGGACACCATGTAGAAGTCACCCCTCCATTGCGCGAATACGTCGAGCAGAAGCTGAAACGGCTTGAGGGTCATTTCGACAAAATCACCAATGTGCAAGTCATCATGAAGGTCGACAAGCTTCAGCAGAAAATTGAGGCGACTCTCCAGATACCCGGTGGCGAAGTAGTCGCCAATGCCGAGCATGAAGACATGTATGCATCAATTGATGCCTTGACTGACAAGCTTGACCGCCAACTTAAAAAGCATAAGGAAAAGCAGCAGAGCCTTCTTCAAGGCACAGGCCGCTAACACTCCCCACCCATGATCCGACTTGAAACTATCCTGACCCCCGGCCGTTCCCTTGTGAACGTGCCGGGCGGCAGCAAAAAGAAAGCCCTCGAACACATCGCCAACCTGATCAGCCGTGAAGTGCCTGAGCTGGATGAGCAAGTCGTGTTCAAGGCCCTGATTGACCGTGAAAAACTGGGCTCCACCGGTTTTGGCAACGGCATCGCCATTCCTCACTGCCGCCTTGAAGGCTGCACGTCTCCCGTCAGTGCGCTATTGCACCTGCAGGAGAAAATCGATTTCGACGCCATCGACGGCGCCCCGGTTGACCTGCTGTTCGTTCTGCTGGTCCCGCAAGCCGCCACCGATGCGCACCTGGAACTGCTTCGGCAGATAGCCAGCATGCTCGACCGCAAAGAAGTACGCGACAGACTGCGCAGTGCCAGCAGCAACGAGGCGCTTTATCAGGTTGTACTCGATGAGCAAAGCGGGCAGTAACCATGCGTTTGATCATCGTCAGCGGCCGCTCCGGCTCGGGTAAAAGCACCGCCCTCAATGTTCTTGAGGACAACGGTTTCTACTGCATCGACAACCTGCCGGCGGGCCTGCTGCCGGAATTGGCCGAACGCGCCCTGATCCACACTGAACTGCCGCAGCCACTGGTGGCCGTCTCGATTGACGCCCGCAACCTGCCCAGCCATCTCGAGCGCTTCCCGCAACTGCTCGAGGAAGTACGCGCCAAGCATATTCACTGCGATGTGCTGTACCTGGATGCCGACGAGGAAACGCTGCTCAAGCGTTTCTCCGAAACCCGTCGACGTCACCCTCTCAGCAGCCCGCATCGCTCCCTGGCCGAAGCCATAGAGGATGAGACCACGCTGCTGGGGCCGATCATTGACCTCGCGGATCTCAAGATCAACACCACGGACCTCAACCTGTATCAGTTGCGCGATGCCATCAAGCTGCGCCTGCTGAACCAGCCGGAGCCAGGCACGGCCTTTCTGGTTGAGTCGTTCGGGTTCAAGCGCGGGATGCCGGTGGATGCCGACCTGGTGTTCGACGTGCGCTGCCTGCCCAACCCCTACTGGAAGCCGGAGCTGCGTGACCAGTCTGGTTTGGACCAGCCAGTAGCCGAGTACCTGGCTGCGCAACCGGATGTCGAGGAGATGTTCCAGGATATCTCCAGCTACCTGCTCAAATGGTTACCGCGCTTTGCTGCAAGTAATCGGGCTTATGTCACCATTGCCATCGGCTGCACCGGCGGCCACCACCGTTCCGTCTACCTGACCGAACGCCTGGGCCAGGTGCTGCAACAAACCCTCAAGAACGTCCAGGTTCGCCACCGCGACCTTAGCTGAAAGGAACACCCCCGCGATGCCCGCTCTGGAAATTGAAATCATCAACAAGTTGGGCCTGCACGCCCGCGCCTCGGCCAAATTTGTCGGCGTTGCCGGGCAGTTCCCTTGCCAGATCCGCGCCGGGCGCACGCCGGAATCGATGGTCGACGGCAAAAGCATCATGGCCATGATGATGCTGGCTGCGGGCAAGGGCACCAAGATTCACTTGAAGACGGAAGGCGAACAAGAGCAGGAAGCGATGGACGCCCTGGTTAAGTTGATCAATAACTACTTTGACGAGGGTGAGTAAACCCACCCTTTGAGACAGGTGTGAGGCTGCAATGGCCTCACCCTAATGCGGTATCCATCACCATCATCAAACAAAACCCGACGCACAACCCCAGGCTAGCAAGCTTTTCGTGACCGTTGCGGCGCGATTCCGGGATCACTTCGTGAGTCACCACCAGCAACATAGCCCCCGCCGCCAGCGCAAGCCCCAATGGCAACAGAACCTCAGCCAGGCTCACCAACCACGCACACAGCACGGCAAACACCGGCTCGACCAAGCCTGACGCGGCGCCGATCAAGAACGCCTTGACCCGCGACATGCCCGCGCCTGCCAACACCAGTGCAATCACCAAACCTTCCGGCACATCCTGCAAGGCAATGCCCATGGCCAGGCTGTCGGCGTCCGGCATGCCACCACCGGCAGAAACGCCCACTGCCATACCTTCCGGAATGTTGTGAGCAATGATGGCGAACACAAACAACCAGATACGCGGCGCAATCACGGGTTTATCCGACGTACCCACCAGCATTTCCGGGCTCGCACCGGAAACCTTGCGGTCTACCAGATACAGCCCGCACGCCCCCAGCATGATGCCGAAGCTGATCAAACCACTGGCACCCCAAGGCGAGAGCCCCAGGCCTTCGGCAGCCGCAATGCCCGGTACGATCAGCGAGAAAGCCGTCGCCGCCAACATTACCCCGGCACCAAAGCCCAGCAAGGTATCGCTCAGCGCTACCGGCATGCGGCGTATGACCAGCACGGGCACCGCGCCCAGTGCCGTGCCGAGCGCGCAGATAGCGCCGCCCTGCAAGGCGCGCAGGATACGCGGTTCAAGGTTTAGCCAGGCCAGCCCATGGGCCACCAGCAATGCAGTCCCTGCCAACAGCAACAGCGAGCCAAACGCATAACGAAACATTCGCCCGCTGCTGATCGCCAGTGTTTCAGTGCCCATAGTCGGCCTTAGATCTTGTTATAGGTTGAATATCAGGCCAGGGCGGCCTGGTAGCGTGCGGCGACTTCCGGCCAGTTGATCACGCTATAAAAGGCGTTGATGTATTCCGGGCGACGGTTCTGATACAGCAGGTAATAGGCGTGCTCCCACACGTCCAGGCCCAGGATTGGCGTGTTGCCGCTCATCAACGGGCTGTCCTGATTGCCACTGCTTTCCACCACCAGCGTCTTTTGCGGGGTGACACTCAGCCATGCCCAGCCGCTGCCGAAGCGGGTCAAGGCGGCCTTGGTGAAGGCCTCTTTGAAACTGTCGAAGCCGCCCAAATGCTCGTCGATGGCTTTGCCCAGCGCGCCGTCGGGTTTACCGCCGCCCTTCGGCGACATCACCGCCCAGAACAACGAGTGGTTGGCGTGACCACCCCCTTGGTTGATCACGGCAGCACGCAGTTTTTCCGGCAGTTGCTGCACGCTGGACACCAACTTCTCTACCGGCCAACCCGCAAACTCCGTGCCTTCGACCGCTGCATTGAGGTTGTTGATGTAGGTTTGGTGATGCTTGGTGTAGTGAATCTCCATGGTTTGCGCATCAATATGCGGCTCCAGGGCGTCGTAGGCGTAAGGCAGGGCAGGCAAGGTGTAGGTCATATCAATGTGCTCCGTAGTGTGGAGTGATCGGTTGCGCCGCAGTACCGCCCAGCAGGCGATGGGTACGCGGGTACTCGCCGTGATCGCTGATGAAATTCAACAGTTCGACGTAGGTCTTGCTGCTCTGGCGCAGCGCCGCCTCGCGCAATTGCGGGTTCAGACGCGGGTCCTGCATGGTCTGCAACAGCCGTTGGTGAATGGCGCACAGGTATTCCGCGCTTTCCTCCGGCTGGTTCAGGCGCAGGTGCAGGTCCGCCAGGTTGTGGTGGGAAATGACGCAAGCCGCCACTGCTTCGTCGGCATCCGCCCAACGCTCGAACAACACTTGCGCCAGGGCCAGGGCTTGCAAATAGGCCTCACGAGCGTCGACCAGCTCGCCCGCCATAAAACAGCGATTGGCCCGTTCGATCGTGCGTTTCCAGTGCTCCATGGTGCGCCTCCAAAGCAGGGTCGGTGATTACACGCCGCCGGCCGTGAGCTTTTCCGGGTCCAGCAGGATCTCCAGTTGGCTACGTGACAAGTCGGTGTGCTCAAGAGCGACATCGATCACCGGGCGGCCTTGCTGATAGGCCTTCTTGGCGATTTCAGCGGCCTTTTGGTAACCAATGATCGGGTTGAGTGCGGTGACCAGGATCGGGTTGCGCGACAGCGCTTCCTTAAGCTTGGCTTCGTTGACCTTGAAGCTGGCGATGGCTTTGTCGGCCAGCAGGAGGCTGGCATTGGCCAGCAATTCGAGGCTGCTAAGCAGGTTCTGGGCGATGATCGGCAGCATCACGTTCAGCTCGAAGTTGCCGGACTGACCCGCCACAGTGATCACCGTGTCATTGCCGATGACCTGGGCGGCAACCATGGCGGTGGCCTCCGGAATCACTGGATTGACCTTGCCCGGCATGATCGAGGAGCCTGGCTGCAAGCCTTCCAATTCGATTTCACCCAAGCCTGCGAGCGGGCCGGAGTTCATCCAGCGCAGGTCGTTGGCGATTTTCATCAGCGATACCGCAGTGGCTTTCAACTGGCCGGAAACGGCAACGGCGGTGTCCTGGGAGCCGATCAGCGCGAACAGGTTCTTGCCGGGGGTGAATTTCACCCCGCTAAGGATGCTCAGTTGCTGACTGAAACGCGCAGCAAATTCGGGGTGCGCATTGATCCCGGTACCAACCGCCGTGCCACCCTGTGCCAGCGCCTGCAAGCTCGGCAGCAAATCCTGCAAATGGCCGATATTGGCCTTGAGCTGTTGCGCCCAACCATTAAGCACCTGGCTCATGCGCACCGGCATGGCGTCCATCAGGTGCGTTCGGCCGGTCTTGATGAACGGGTGGACCTCTTCGCCCTTTTGCTCGATGACTTGCACCAAGTGCAGCAAGGCCGGCAGCGTTTGCTCATGCAGCACCAAGGCTGCGCTGACGTGGATGGTGGTTGGGATAATGTCGTTGCTGCTTTGGCCACAGTTCACATGATCATTGGGGTTAACCGCTTCACCCAGCAAACGGCTGGCCAAGGTCGCAATCACTTCGTTGGCATTCATGTTCGAGCTGGTGCCGGAGCCTGTCTGGAAAATATCCACCGGGAAGTGCGGCATGAAGTTGCCTTCGAGCAAGCCCTGGGCCGCGTCAACGATGGCCTTGCCCTGCCCTTCGCTGATTTGCTTGAGGTCGACATTGACCTTCGCGGCGGCGGCCTTGGCCAGGATCAGGGCGCGAATGAATTGCGCCGGCATGCGTTGATGACTGATCGGAAAATTGTTCACCGCGCGCTGGGTCTGCGCGCCATACAAAGCCTCGGCAGGCACTTGCAGCTCGCCCATGCTGTCGCGTTCGATACGGGTGTTACTCATCGTTTGATCCTTGCACCAGGTCGGAGTGAGAAATAGACGGCAGCAATTCGCAGGTCGCCAATTGCCAGGCAAAGGTCTGCCAGCGCTTGAGGCGGCAGGCACAGTGGGAAAGTTTTTCCAGGTCGCGAAGTGGGCGCCAGGCCTGGTCCAGGCACATGGATCGCCAGTGCCAGGGCAAGGCGATGTCGCCCGCGGTGTCGATCAAAAGGCGGAATGACGTTTCGGCGATCGTCCACGGATGGGTCGCGGTGCAGCACGCCAGGTATCGCCCTTCGTTGAGGTAATGTTCGATCAGTCGCGGTTCATTAGGATCAAGGCCGCAGCGAATCTGACGACTCATCCAACGCCAACTTTCCAGGTACGGATCCTCATGCAGGACAGAACTCATGATCCATGCTCATTCGGTAATGATATTTATTATTAAATGATATTGAGAATCAAAACAAGAGCAGCAAATTGCAGCCATTAAAAAAGGCACGCCATCTTGAGGATGGCGTGCCTTTTTGATGAAGCGTCGCGCCGTTAACTGCCGGCGACGGTCATCCGCTCAATCAGCACCGAACCGGTGCGAATGTTGCTGCGCAGCTCCAGGTCATTACCCACTGCGACGATCTGCTTGAACATATCGCGCATGTTGCCGGCAATAGTCACTTCCTGGACGGCGAATTGAATCTCGCCATTTTCTACCCAGAAACCCGCCGCACCGCGTGAATAATCACCGGTCACCATGTTCAGGCCACTGCCCATCAGCTCGGTGACCAGCAGGCCTCGGCCCATACGACGCAACAGCGCTGCCTGGTCTTCATCGCCATGGGTGACGAACAGGTTGTGCACGCCACCGGCGTTCGCCGTGCTTGGCAGGCCCAGCTTGCGACCGGCGTAAGTGCCCAGCACGTAGGACACCAACTCGCCCTTTTCGACAAACGGTTTGGCATAGGTGGCCAGGCCATCACCATCGAATGAGGAACTGCCCATGGCACGCATCAGGTGCGGGCGCTCATCAATCGTCAGCCATTCAGGAAACAGTTTCTGGCCAATCGCGCCTTCAAGGAACGAAGATTTTCGGTACAGGTTGCCACCGGAAATCGCGCCAAGGAAACTGCCGAACAAACCACCGGCCAGCTCAGCCGAGAACAGCACCGGCACCTCACACGTTGGTACCGGGCGTGCGCCCAGGCGGCTCGCTGCACGTTGCGCCGCGCGCTGACCGATGCTGACTGGATCGGCGAGCAATTCGCCCTGGCGGCTCACGTCGTACCAGTAATCGCGCTGCATCTGGCCATTGGCTTCGGCGATCATCACGCAGCTCAAGCTATGGCGAGTGGAGGCATAACCACCGATAAAACCATGGCTGTTACCGTAGACACGGCAGCCTTGATGAGTGCTCAACGTGGTGCCATCAGCGTTCTTGATGCGGGCATCGGCATCAAACGCCGCTGCTTCGCAGATCAGTGCCTTTTCGATCGCTTGCTCGGGCGTGATGTCCCAGGCGTGAAACAGATCGAAATCCTTCAAGTCCTTGGCCATCAGCGCTTTGTCGGCCAGGCCCGAGCTTTCATCCTCGGAGGTGTGCTTGGCAATCGCCAGCGCCGCCGCCACGGTTTCACGAATTGCTTCCGGCCCACTGGCGGAAGTACTGGCCGAGCCTTTGCGCTGCCCGGCATACAACGTGATACCAAAACCCTGGTCGCGATTGAATTCAACAGTTTCCACTTCACGCTGGCGCACCGACGTCGACAGCCCCTGCTCCAGCGACACGGCTACTTCACAGGCGCTGGCCCCCTGGCGCTTGGCCTCGGCAAGGATCTGCTCGACTTGTTCCTGCAGTGCCGGTAACGCTTGCGGACCGACGCTTTGGGCTGCACTCATGGTTTTCTCCACTCAAATTCTGCTTTCGGTTAAGGCCATCGAGCGACCGGGCCGGACAAGCGGCCCCCGACTGGTTATCATGGCGGCGTTTCTTTGCGGACTGCCACCATGGTTGATTCTTACGACGACTCCCTCGATGGGGAGAAAAGCAAAACCCAGGTCAAACGCGAGCTGCATGCGCTGGTTGACCTCGGCGAGCGCCTTACAACGCTCAAGAAAGACTTGATTGCCAAATTGCCACTGACCGACGAAATGCGCCGGGCGCTTGCGGATGCTCCCAAGCACACCGCGAATATCGCGCGTAAACGGCACATCATGTTTATCGGCAAGCTGATGCGCGATCAGGACACTGATGCCATTCTGGCCTTGCTCGATCAAACCGATGCCTCCACTCGCCAGTACAACGAACGCTTCCATAACCTGGAGCGCTGGCGTGACCGCCTGATCTCGGGCGATGACGCGGTGCTGGAGAAATTCGTGCTGGACTACCCGGACGCGGACCGCCAGCAACTGCGCTCCCTGATCCGTCAGGCCCAGCACGAGCAGGCGCATAACAAGGCGCCGGCCACCAGCCGTAAAATCTTCAAATACATCCGTGAGCTGGACGAGACTCAACGCGGCCTGCGTTGACCCTCTTCCCCGGGTGGCGGTCTTCGCCACCCGAAGCTCCGGCCATTACGACCCCGTGCCACCCACGGTGATCGCATCGATTTTCAAGGTTGGCTGACCGACGCCGACTGGCACCGACTGCCCATCCTTACCGCAGGTGCCCACGCCGCTGTCCAGCGACAGGTCATTACCGACCATCGACACCTTGCTCATGGCTTCCGGCCCATTGCCAATCAACGTCGCCCCTTTGACCGGCGCGGTAATCTTGCCGTCTTCGATCAGGTACGCTTCGCTGGTGGAGAACACAAACTTGCCGCTGGTGATATCGACCTGGCCGCCGCCGAGGTTGGCGCAGTAGATCCCGCGTTTTACCGAGGCGATGATTTCCGCTGGGTCGCTTTCGCCACCGAGCATGTAGGTGTTGGTCATGCGCGGCATCGGCAGGTGCGCGTAAGACTCGCGACGGCCGTTGCCGGTACGCGCCACACCCATGAGACGGGCGTTGAGCTTGTCCTGCATATAGCCCTTGAGCACGCCGTTTTCAATCAGCGTGGTGCATTCGGTCGGCGTGCCTTCGTCGTCGACACTCAACGAGCCACGCCGGCCAGCCAGGGTGCCGTCATCGACAATGGTGCAGAGTTTGGATGCAACCATTTCGCCCATGCGCCCGCTGTAGGCCGAACTGCCTTTGCGGTTGAAGTCGCCTTCCAGGCCGTGGCCCACGGCTTCGTGCAGCAGCACGCCAGACCAGCCCGAGCCCAACACCACCGGCAAGGTACCGGCCGGCGCCGGAATGGCTTCCAGGTTGACCAGCGCCTGACGCAGCGCTTCACGGGCGTAACCCATGGCGCGGTCTTCAGCGAGGAAATAACGGTAGTCGGTACGCCCGCCACCGCCGTGGCCACCGCGCTCGCGGCGGCCGTTCTGCTCAACAATGACACTCACGTTGAAACGCACCAGCGGCCGCACGTCCGCCGCCAGCCCGCCGTCCGTGGACGCCACCAGAATGCGCTCCCACACGCCAGCCATGCTCACCGTTACTTGCTGAATACGCGGGTCGAGCGCACGAGTGGCCGCATCGATACGCTTGAGCAAATCGACCTTTTCCGCGCGGCTGATCACCTCCAGCGGGTTATCCGGCGCGTACAGCTGGGCCACGTCCTGAGTGCTGAAAGCCTGCACAGTGCCGTTCTGGCCGGCGCGGGAAATCGAGCGTGCCGCGCGCGCCGCCAGGCCGAGGGCTTCAAGGGTGATGGCGTTGCTGTAGGCAAAACCAGTCTTTTCACCGGATTGCGCGCGCACGCCTACGCCTTGGTCAAGGTTGAAACTGCCTTCCTTGACGATGCCGTCTTCGAGGGCCCACGACTCGGAAATCTGGCCCTGGAAATACAGGTCGGCCGCGTCGATGCCCGGCCCGGCCAGATCACCGAGCACGGTTTGCAAACTGTCGATGGTCACGCCACCGGGTGCCAGGAGGTGTTCACTGACTGAGGACAACAACTCGCTCATAGGTTTGGCCTTAAATTCATCGTTCTGAAGCAGGCCGCTGCGCGCCCTGCGAGAAAAAGCGCCGATGATTGACCACCGGCATGCGCGCCCGTATCGACGCTTGTTCACTGCTATCGCGTTCGGCCAACAACACCGCTTCGCCTTGATCCTGTTGTGTCAGCACACGCCCCCAAGGGTCGACAATGGCTGCGTGGCCAAAGGTTTCCCGTGGCCCCGGGTGCGCACCGCCTTGAGCGGCGGCCAATAAATAGCACTGGGTTTCGATGGCTCGCGCCCGAATCAGTACATCCCAATGTGCCGCGCCGGTCACCGCCGTAAAGGCCGAAGGCGCGGTAATCAACTCCGCCCCCGCTGCACGCAGCTCGCTGTACAGCTCGGGAAACCGCAAGTCGTAGCACACCGTCAGGCCCAAGCGCCCCACCGGCGTGTCCGCCACCACCACATTGCTCCCGAAAGCATAGTCGTCAGATTCGCGATAACGCCCCCTGGCATCTGCAACATCGACATCAAACAGGTGCAATTTGTCGTACCGGGCGACGATTTCGCCCTGATCATCGATCAATAGCGAGCAAGCGTTGGACTTGGCGTGCGGTTGGTCCTTGGGCGGCAACGGCAAAGTGCCGGCCACTATCCATAAGGTGAGGTCGCGGGCGGTCTGTTTCAACCAGGGCAGGATCGGGCCTTCGCCCAAGGCTTCGGCGCGACCGATATCGGCCACGTCGCGGCGACCCATGGCAGCGAAGTTCTCCGGCAGTACCGCAAGCTTCGCACCGCCCGCTGCCGCTTGCTCCAGCAAGCGCCGAGCCTGGGCCAGGTTGGCCAGCACATCGCTCTGGCTGACCATTTGAATTACCGCAAAGGGCATGGGCCGACACTCCATAATAGGCATGCGGCCATGCTACTCCACAGGCTCTCAGTTTGGCTTTTCAAATGGCTTGTCGAAGGTGATTTTTGGATCCTTCCACGGGCCTTGAACCTTGTATTGCACGCTGGCGAAGCGCGAAACACGGTCACCGATCAGCTTGTCGATCAGGAACAACGCACCGCCAATGGCGGGCGCGCCGACAATCAGCGCGGCAATCGGCAGGTTGTTGGTCACCGGCAACGTGACCAGCAGCTTGGCGTCGACACGGTCAGCCACCAGGTCCAGGGTGCCATTGAGCTCCAGGTTGGTGGACGGGCCGGTCATGGTGATGGGTTCACGGGTGACGAACACCCCATCACTGGCGGCCAGCAAGCCTTTGACCCGGTCATAACTCAAGCCCTTGCCGAGCAGGTCCGAGAAGTCCAGGCGCAAACGGCGACCGATCGAATTGAAGTTGAGCAAACCAAACACCCGCAAGGCCTGGGCGCCACCTTCCACTTCGACAAACTGGCCTTTACGGAATGACGCATCCAGGCTACCGGAGAAACGCTTGGGGCCAACCCAGGCCGGCGAACCCGGCCAACGGCCATCCACATCCAGGTGGAAGTCTTCGCTGGTCACGGTCGGCGCAAAACCCCAGCCCTTGAGCACGTCGGCAATGTTCTTGCCGTCCAGGCGGCCCTTGTACCAGCTGCTGCTGGCGCCGGGCGCGCCTTCCCAACCGCCGGCACCATTAAGCTGCATGCCCTTGAGGCCGAGGTTGAGGTTGTTGAAGGCCAGGCCTTTGGCAGTCGGGCGGATCTTCAGCGACCAGGCGCCCACCAGGTCGGGGCCCTGGAACAGCTGGTTGATGGCGATATCCAGCGCGGGGATGTCCTTGGGGTCGATATCCGCCAACGGGTCCGGTGCGTTTTCGTCGGCCTGCGCGGTCGGGTCCACCGCCGGCAGCTTCACGTATTGCAGGTTGATCGCAATCGGCGCGCCCTTGGCGTCCGGCAGGTTGACCGTGCCCTTGGCCTGCTGGCTGTCGAGCTGCAAACCCCAGGCGGCAGGCTTGCGGTCCAGCTGAAGGTTGGCCTGATCAAGCTGGGTGCCAAAACCGATCAGTTTGCCCACTTTGAAATCGGCACCACTGAGCAACTGTTTGGCGCTGCCGCCTGGGTCGTTACCGGCGTAGCGGTTGGCGAGTTTTTTCCATGGGTCAATATCCAGTTCCGACAGCACACCGCGAATACGCAAGCCTTTGGCTGCGGGCAACACAGCATTGCCGGCGCCAAGGAACAACTCCCCGCGCCCGTCATTGAATTTGTCCGGCGGCGAGGCAAAGGTAAAGCTCGCCAGTTCGCCATAATCGAACCAGTAACGCCGCTCCGGGCCTTGCAAGGTCATGCGGAACACGCTGTCACGGCCTTGGCTGGCCGGCATGCCGAAGGGCGCCGGCAGGTCTACCGCCACGCCTTTCATATTGGAACTGACCATCAGTTGGCTGTCGGCGCCGTCCAGTGTGAGTTGCAGCTGGTACGGAATATCACCGGACACTGGCAACGGCTGGCTGATTTTTAACCAATCGGTCAGGCGCTTGACCGTGACCTGGCCCTTGGCGGTGACGCGGGTACTGATGTTGCCTGGCTTGCCATCGGCAACAATTTGCGCGGTGATCGGTCGATCGAATGCCTGGGCCGAGATGTTCTGGCCACTCAAGCCCTTGCTGCTGTCGAAGCGGAAATCGCCCTTGAGCTGTGTCAGGTCCAAGGTCGGCTCCGCCAATTGCAGACGGGCTTTGTCGGTCTTGAAGTCCACCACGATCTTCGGCTCGGTGCCTTTGACCAGCGGAATGTCCAGGTCCAGATTGCCTTGCAGGTCGCCGTCGCCCTTCCAGCCGGCAAAGGTTGAACCCGTGCCTATCGGCGCGTCCTGAAGGATCTTCAAACCATCACCCAGGCCGCCCGCAAACCCACCGGTGATCAGCAGGTGGCTGTCTTTACCGGCCGGTGCGTGGGGAATATTGACGTAGACGTCCTTGACCTTGGTGTCGAGCAATTGGCCCTTGCTGGCCAGGATGCGCACGCCGCTCTCCTCGACAAACACTTCGCCATTGACCTTGCTCACATGCGGCCAACCCGGCTGGAAGGCCAGTTCGGCGTCATGCACCTTGAAGAACAAGCTGATGTTGCGCGCAGCGGGCAGCGCGTCATGGTTGAGCGAACCTTGGTACTGGAAGAACCCTTGGTCCACGGCGCCTTTAAGAATTGCGGTGCGCAGCCATTCATCCAGGGACGGGCTCAACACGGCCGGCAAATACTTGGGCGTGAAACGACCATCGCCATCGACCATACCGACCCGCAGGTCCATGTAGTCTTCCTGGGCATGGTCGAAGTGCAGGCGAATCAGGAAGTCGGCAGCCACTTTGCCCTCCTCGCCCAGCACCTTGATGTAAGGGGCAATCAGGGTGAAGCCTTCTTTATCCAGCTTCCATGTCAGGCGCGCGTTGGCCTGGATGTACTGCCAGGGCTTGGCGAAGATCGGGTACAGGTGCAGGGAAAAATCCTTGCTGTCCATACGCAACTCACCCTGGCCCAAATCGCCACTGATACTCCCGGATACGTTCCGTGCGGCTGGCGCACCGAAGTACGCGTCAAAACCGATGCGTTCAAGGTTGGCGGCGAAGCTGAGTTTTTTATCGGTGGCGTCCTGCGGACGGAAATCCACCAACACATTGCGCAACACGCCCGTGGCCTTGAGGTGCTCGATGGTTTTGGCAAAACCTTCCGGCAATGGCGCCAAGGCATTCAACAGCGGGGTAACAGGGGTCAGGTCAAGGCGGTCAGCCTGAAGCTTCCAGGTTTCCTGGTCTTTGTCGGTCGCCACGCTTTGTTGCAGTTGCAGGTGTGATTCCCAGCGGGTATCGCCGATGTTCATCGCCAGTGAATCGAACAACACCTTAAGGCCACTGTCACTGCGTTGCAGGTAGGCGGTCAGGGCGAGGTTTTCGATATGCACAGGTTTGCGGTCGGCGTAACTGCCCTTTACTTGCGGTGAGTTGAGGCGCACCACGGCACTTTGGACGGTGCCTTTGCCCCAATTGAGCCAGAACTCGCCACCGGCTTTGAACTGAGTGAGCTTCCATTGCTGGGTCAGCCTGGCGGGAATCCATTTGGCCCAGTCACTTTGAGGCAGGCTCAGGTAGGCTTCGACTTCGCCCTCTTTCCATGCGCTTGCGCGAATACGGCTACGAAGGCTCAGCGCCAAAGGCTGGCCGTCCGGCAGGGTGACGCGTGCATCCAGGCGTTGGCGGGTGTTGCCGGTATGCAGGCTCAGGCCCACATAGGTCAGGGTCAACGGCGCTTGCTCGAACGGCTGCAATGTCACCTGGCTGTCGAGCAACGACACGCGCTTGACCATCTGCATGCGCGTGAGCAACTGCTGCGGGTCCAACGGCTGGTCATCCTGCACCGGCAAACCTTGCAGCGCCCAGTGGCCGTCCTGGTCTTCCTTGACACTCAACTGCAGGCCGCTGACTTCCAGGTGGGCGATACGCACTTCGCGCGCCATCAGGCTGGCCCAGATATCCGGCACCACTTCAACCTGATCCAGGCGCAAGGCGCTGTTGCCTTCGCCGACCATCACGTCGTGGGCCAGCAATATCGGCGCGAAACCACTCCAGCGCCCTTCGAGGCTGCCGATGTGCAGGGGCATCTCCACCGCAGCCTGCGCCTTGGCTTCAACTTCGGCGCGGTACTCCGCCACCAGTGGGACCAACTCACGACCCAGGCTCACGTACACCGCCGCCAGTACCAGCAGCAAGGCGCACAGGCCCAGGCCCCAACGGGTCAAGGCGGCAAAAAAGCGTGTCAGACGCTCCATGTCAGGCGACCCTCAAGGCAGTTAGCGGACGGCAGATCAACGCCTGCCGGTCTCGAATAAAGAAAGCGATTGGGGATCAGAGCAGCACCACGTCGTATTGTTCCTGGGAATACATGGTTTCGACCTGGAAACGAATGGTACGCCCGATAAAACCCTCAAGCTCAGCAACGTTACCGGACTCTTCATCCAGCAATCGGTCGACCACTTTCTGGTTGGCAAGCACTCTATAGCCTTCCGCCTGGTAGGCACGCGCCTCCCGTAAGATTTCGCGGAAAATCTCGTAGCAAACCGTTTCCGGGGTCTTCAACTTTCCACGCCCCTGGCAACTGCTGCACGGCTCGCACAGCACTTGCTCAAGGCTTTCGCGGGTGCGCTTGCGGGTCATCTGCACAAGACCAAGCTCGGTGATCCCGATAATGTTGGTCTTGGCGTGGTCACGCTCCAGTTGCTTCTCCAGGGTGCGCAGCACTTGGCGCTGGTGCTCTTCGTCTTCCATGTCGATGAAGTCGATAATGATGATGCCGCCCAGGTTGCGCAGGCGCAGTTGACGGGCAATCGCGGTGGCCGCTTCGAGGTTGGTCTTGAAGATGGTTTCTTCGAGGTTGCGATGGCCCACGAACGCGCCGGTGTTGACATCGATGGTGGTCATGGCTTCGGCCGGATCGACCACCAGATAGCCGCCGGACTTGAGCGGCACTTTGCGCTCCAGGGCTTTCTGGATTTCATCTTCGACGCCATACAGGTCGAAGATCGGCCGCTCGCCAGGATAATGCTCCAGGCGGTCGGCAATTTCCGGCATCAGCTCGGCCACGAATTGCGTAGTGCGCTGGAAGGTTTCCCGCGAGTCGATGCGAATTTTCTCGATCTTTGGGCTGACCAGGTCACGCAAAGTACGCAACGCTAGACCGAGGTCTTCATAGATGACGCTCGGCGCACCAATGGTTTTGATCTGTGCGCCGATCTGATCCCACAGCCTGCGCAGGTAGCGGATGTCCATGAGGATTTCGTCAGCACCGGCGCCTTCAGCGGCGGTGCGCAGGATAAACCCGCCGGCTTCCTTGATGCCTTCGGCCGCTACGCAGTCGCTGACCACCTTTTTCAGGCGCTCGCGCTCGGCTTCGTCTTCAATCTTGAGGGAAATACCCACATGCGCGGTACGCGGCATGTACACCAGATAGCGCGAGGGGATCGACAGTTGCGTCGTCAGCCGCGCGCCTTTTGAACCGATCGGATCCTTGGTGACTTGCACCACCAGGCTCTGCCCTTCGTGCACCAGGGCGCTGATGCTTTCTACCGCCGGGCCTTCACGCAGGGAAATTTCCGAGGCGTGGATAAACGCGGCACGGTCCAGGCCGATGTCGACGAAAGCCGCCTGCATGCCCGGTAATACGCGCACCACCTTGCCTTTATAGATATTGCCGACAATACCGCGCTTCTGGGTGCGCTCGACGTGCACTTCCTGCAGAACACCGTTTTCTACCACCGCCACGCGCGATTCCATCGGCGTGATATTGATCAGAATCTCTTCACTCATGGCTGGGTCTCGTTCAGGCGTTTTCACAATAGTGACCGATCGCTTAAGGCTTGGCGCGCAAATAAAGGCGTTCAGCGCGCGGTAAGGTTTTGCCAACAGGGTATGCCGAATTGGCCGAGCAGTTGCGCGGTTTCGCACACCGGCAGGCCGACCACAGCGGAATAGCTGCCATTGAGCCCGGCGACAAACACCGAACCCAGCCCCTGGATAGCATAGCCGCCGGCCTTGTCCGCAGGTTCGCCACTGTGCCAGTAGGATGTAGCTTCCTGGACAGAAATAGCGCGAAAACGTACACGACTGCTTACACAACGCGTTTCGCAACGATGGCCGTCGGTGAGGGCAATGGCAGTGAGCACTTCATGTTCACGACCTGAAAGCGCCATCAGCATCGCCAAGGCATCGGCTTGGTCCACGGGCTTGCCAAGGATCTGGCCATCCACGATCACCGCCGTGTCCGCACCCAGCACACAGGCCTGCACACTTTGTTCAAGCGCAGCAAAACCCGCCTCGGCCTTGCCGCGCGCAAGGCGCTCGACGTAGGCAACGGCGGGTTCATTAGTAAGAGGGGTTTCATCAATGGCGGCGCTGACCACGGTGAAAGGCACACCGATCTGGGTCAACAGTTCACGCCGCCTCGGTGAGCCCGAGGCCAGGTAAAGCGAATTCATTGCAGACTCTCCCTGTAGAGTTTGATAACCAGGCAGAGCCTCGCAATCCATTCAATTGATTTTATAGCGACGACGTAACCCACGCAGGCCGAAACTGACCCAAGGCCACAGCAGCGCACTGACCAACGCTGGCAACACCAGCGCCAAGGTCGGTTGGCGGTTGCCGGTCAAGGCACTGAGCCACAGTTGCACCAACTGCGCCAGGCCGAAGATCACCAGGATCACCAGGCACTGTTGCCACATCGGGAACATGCGCAAACGCTGCTGCAACGACAGCACCAGGAAAGTAATCAGCGTGAGGATCAATGCGTTCTGACCCAGCAAAGTGCCATAGAGCACGTCTTCCGCCAAGCCCAGGCACATCGCCGTGACCATCCCGACTTTATGCGGCAGGGTCAGCGACCAGAACGCGAGCAACAACGCGAGCCAGAGCGGTCGCAGGATCTCCATGAATTGCGGCAGCGGCGAGACGCTGAGCAATAAGCCGATGGCGAAGGTCAGCCAGACGATCCAACCATTGCGTGAATGAGTACCGGCCATTATTCCTCCCTCTGCCGCGTGGTTGCCGGGGCAGCGGCCGCTGGTCGAGCGGCTGGTGTGGCGGCAGGCGTCGACGCAGGCGGTTTGGTTGCGGCGGGTTTCGCCGGGCGGGCGTTGTGGGTGGCAGGTTTAACGGGCGTCGCCACCGGTGCTGCCGGAGTTGCCACCGGTGCAGGCGGCCCAACAAATGCGGGCTTGGGCACCGTTGCGGGAACGATCGGCGTTATACCGTTCTGCTTGTCTTCCGCTTCCTGGGCCTGGGCGGCGTCGTTGGCGCGCTCTTCCGGAGTGCGATTGTCGCTGAATACCAGCAACAGATAGCGGCTGCGGTTCAAGGCAGCGGTTGGCACGGCACGCACGATAGCGAAAGGCTGGCCGGAATCGTGGATCACTTCCTTGACCGTCGCCACCGGGTAACCCGCCGGGAAGCGCTGACCCAAACCGGAGCTGACCAGCAGGTCGCCTTCCTTGATATCGGCGGTGTCGGCAACGTGACGCAACTCCAGACGCTCCGGGTTGCCGGTGCCGCTGGCAATCGCCCGCAGGCCGTTACGGTTGACCTGTACCGGAATGCTGTGGGTGGTGTCCGTCAGCAACAATACCCGTGAGGTGTAGGGCATAAGCTCCACCACCTGGCCCATCAGCCCACGGGCATCAAGCACCGGCTGGCCCAGCACGACACCGTCGCGCTCACCCTTGTTGATGATGATGCGGTGGGTAAAGGGATTTGGGTCCATGCCGATCAACTCGGCCACTTCGACCTTCTCGTTGACCAATGCCGAAGAATTGAGCAACTCGCGCAGCCGAACGTTCTGCTCGGTGAGGGCCGCGAGCTTTTGCATGCGCCCCTGCAACAGCAGGTTTTCAGTCTTGAGTTTTTCGTTCTCGGCGACCAGCTCGGTGCGGCTGCCGAATTGGCTGGCCACGCCCTGGTAGAGCCGTTGCGGCAGGTCAGTGATCCAGTAAGTCTGCATCAACACCAGCGACATCTGGCTGCGCACGGGCTTGAGCAGTGCAAAGCGGGCATCGACCACCATCAGCGCGACCGAAAGCACGACCAGCACCAATAAGCGCACGCCCAATGAGGGGCCTTTGGCGAAAAGCGGTTTAATAAGCCGCTCCTCCCAGGCAAATGTTCTCTTTATTCATACGGCATCAAACCGGCCTGGATGCAGATTGAAGAAGATAAACGCCAACAGGCAGCACTGCAAAGTGCTGCCTGCGGGCGAAGCATGGTGCAACCAACGATCTTATTCGCTGGAGAGCAGGTCCATGGTGTGTTTATCCATCATTTCCAGTGCACGACCACCGCCACGGGCAACGCAGGTCAGCGGGTCTTCGGCGACGATCACCGGCAGGCCGGTTTCCTGGGCCAGCAGCTTGTCGAGGTCGCGCAGCAAGGCGCCACCACCGGTCAGCACCAGGCCACGCTCGGCGATATCGGAAGCCAGTTCCGGCGGCGATTGCTCCAGGGCGCTTTTCACAGCCTGAACGATGGTGGCCAGGGACTCTTGCAGAGCTTCCAGCACTTCATTGGAGTTCAGGGTGAAGGCACGTGGAACGCCTTCGGCCAGGTTGCGACCACGAACGTCGACTTCGCGAACTTCGCCGCCCGGGTAAGCGGTGCCGATTTCCTGCTTGATGCGCTCAGCGGTAGATTCGCCGATCAGGCTGCCGTAGTTACGACGTACATACGTGATGATCGCTTCGTCGAAACGGTCGCCGCCTACACGCACGGATTCGGCATACACCACACCGTTCAGGGAAATCAGGGCGATCTCGGTAGTACCACCACCGATATCCACCACCATCGAACCGCGCGCTTCCTCAACCGGCAGGCCGGCGCCGATTGCGGCAGCCATAGGCTCTTCGATCAGGAACACTTCACGGGCACCGGCACCAAGGGCCGATTCACGGATGGCACGACGCTCCACCTGGGTGGACTTGCACGGAACGCAGATCAGCACACGTGGGCTGGGCTGCAGAAAACTGTTTTCGTGAACTTTGTTGATGAAGTACTGCAGCATCTTTTCGCAGACGCTGAAGTCGGCGATCACGCCGTCTTTCATCGGACGAATGGCAGCAATATTGCCTGGTGTACGGCCGAGCATGCGCTTGGCCTCGGTGCCTACGGCAACGACACTTTTCTGATTACCATGGGTCCGAATGGCCACAACCGATGGCTCATTCAGAACGATACCGCGCTCGCGCACGTAAATAAGGGTGTTGGCAGTGCCCAGGTCAATGGAAAGATCGCTGGAAAACATGCCACGCAGTTTCTTGAACATGGGGAAAGGACCCTAGGCAACGCGTGGGTAAAAAAGTGCGGCAAACTCTAACAACGACAGGGATTTTGGGCAAGGCGCCAATGTGCTAAATTGGCCGACTTTCTGTGCACCAACCCCCACAATCGCGGCCTTATGACCGTAGAAATGCGGTAGTGTTCCGACAATCTAACACACGGATGCCCTCCGTTCTGTTTTCCACTGGAGAAACCCATGGCGCTTGAACGCTCCGACGTGGAAAAAATCGCGCATCTGGCCTCGCTTGGCCTTAATGACGCCGATCTTCCACAGACCACCGCAGCCCTGAACAGCATTCTCGGGCTGGTCGACCAAATGCAGGCCGTAAATACCGACGGCATCGAGCCCCTGGCTCACCCGCTGGAAGCCAGCCAGCGCCTGCGTGCAGACGTTGTGACCGAGCGAAATAATCGCGAGGCCTACCAGTCCATCGCGCCAGCGGTCGAAAACGGCCTGTACCTGGTTCCGAAAGTCATCGACTAAAGGGAAAGAGCCTTTCATGCATCACATGACTCTGGCCGAGATCGCCCGCGGTCTCGCCGACAAAAAGTTTTCTTCCGAAGAGCTGACCCAGACCCTGCTGGCGCGAATTGCCGCGCTGGACCCCAAGGTCAACAGCTTTATCAGCCTCACCGAGGAACTGGCCCTGAGCCAGGCCAAGGCCGCCGACGCACGTCGCGCCAACGGTGAAAACGGCGCACTGCTGGGCGCCCCGATCGCCCACAAAGACCTGTTCTGCACCCAGGGCATTCGCACCAGCTGCGGCTCGAAGATGCTCGACAACTTCAAGGCACCCTACGATGCCACCGTAGTGTCCAAGCTGGCGGCCGCCGGGGCCGTGACCCTGGGCAAGACCAACATGGACGAATTCGCCATGGGTTCGGCCAACGAGTCGAGCTACTACGGTGCGGTAAAAAACCCGTGGAACCTGGAGCACGTGCCCGGCGGTTCCTCCGGCGGCTCGGCTGCTGCTGTTGCCGCGCGTTTCCTGCCGGCGGCCACGGCCACCGACACCGGCGGCTCGATCCGCCAGCCCGCCGCTTTCACCAACCTCACTGGTTTGAAGCCGACCTACGGTCGCGTTTCCCGTTGGGGCATGATTGCCTATGCCTCCAGCCTCGATCAGGGCGGCCCGCTGGCACGCACGGCTGAAGACTGCGCAATATTGTTACAAGGTATGGCCGGGTTCGATAAACAGGACTCCACCAGCATCGATGAGCCGGTGCCGGACTACAGCGCCAGCCTTAATACCTCGCTTAAAGGCCTGCGTATCGGCGTGCCGAAAGAGTATTTCAGCGCCGGTCTCGACCCGCGTATCGCCGAACTGGTGCACAACAGCATTAAAGAGCTGGAAAAGCTCGGTGCCGTGATCAAGGAAATCAGCCTGCCGAACAACCAGCACGCGATTCCTGCGTACTACGTGATCGCGCCGGCAGAAGCCTCCTCGAACCTGTCGCGTTTCGACGGCGTGCGCTTCGGCTACCGCTGCGAAAACCCGAAAGACCTTACCGACCTGTACAAACGCTCCCGTGGCGAAGGCTTCGGTGCCGAAGTACAACGCCGGATCATGGTCGGTGCCTACGCGCTTTCCGCCGGTTACTACGACGCGTACTACCTCAAGGCGCAAAAGATCCGTCGCCTGATCAAGAACGACTTCATGGCCGCCTTTGAAGAAGTCGACGTGATCCTCGGCCCGACCACGCCGAACCCGGCCTGGAAGATCGGCGCCAAGACCGGCGACCCGATCGCCGAGTACCTGGAAGACCTCTACACCATCACCGCCAACCTCGCGGGCTTGCCGGGCTTGTCCATGCCCGCAGGTTTCGTCGATGGCCTGCCGGTCGGCGTGCAATTGCTCGCCCCGTATTTCCAGGAAGGCCGCCTGCTCAATGTGGCGCACCAGTACCAGTTGAACACCGACTGGCACACTCGCACCCCTACCGGCTTCTGAGGAGAACACTATGCAATGGGAAGTTGTGATCGGGCTGGAGATTCATACCCAGCTCGCCACCCAATCGAAGATTTTCTCCGGTAGCGCCACCACGTTCGGCGCAGAACCCAACACCCAGGCCAGCCTGGTCGACCTCGGCATGCCCGGCGTACTGCCAGTGCTGAACGAGGAAGCGGTGCGCATGGCGGTGATGTTCGGCCTGGCGATTGACGCCGAGATCGGCCAGCACAACGTGTTCGCGCGCAAGAACTACTTCTACCCGGACCTGCCCAAGGGCTACCAGATCAGCCAGATGGAATTGCCGATCGTCGGCAAGGGCTACCTGGATATCCCGCTGGAAGACGGCACCATCAAGCGTGTCGGCGTGACCCGTGCGCACCTGGAAGAAGATGCCGGCAAGAGCCTGCATGAAGAATTCAACGGCGCCACCGGTATCGACCTGAACCGCGCCGGTACGCCGCTGCTGGAGATCGTTTCCGAGCCGGACATGCGCAGCGCCAAGGAAGCCGTGGCCTACGTCAAGACCATCCACGCGCTGGTGCGCTACTTGGGCATCTGCGACGGCAACATGGCCGAAGGTTCGCTGCGTTGCGACTGCAACGTGTCGGTGCGGCCAAAAGGCCAGGCCGAGTACGGCACACGCTGCGAGATCAAGAACGTCAACTCGTTCCGCTTCATCGAGAAGGCGATCAACACCGAAGTGCGTCGCCAGATCGAGTTGATCGAAGACGGCGGCAAGGTGATCCAGCAAACGCGCCTGTACGACCCGAACAAAGACGAAACCCGCGCCATGCGCAGCAAAGAGGAAGCCAACGACTACCGTTACTTCCCCGACCCGGACCTGTTGCCGGTGATCATTGAGGACTCGTTCCTTAATGACGTGCGTGCCACCCTGCCGGAACTGCCGCCGCAAAAACGCGAGCGTTTCCAGGAACAGTTCGGCCTGTCGGTCTACGATGCCAGCGTATTGGCCTCCAGCCGTGAGCAAGCCAACTACTTCGAAAAAGTCGTGAGCATTGCCGGCGACGCCAAGCTGGCGGCCAACTGGGTGATGGTTGAGCTGGGCAGCCTGTTGAACAAACAGGGCCTGGAGATCGACGAAGCCCCGGTGACCGCCGAGCAGTTGGGCGGCATGCTGCTGCGCATCAAAGACAACACTATCTCCGGCAAAATCGCCAAGACCGTGTTTGAAGCGATGGCCGCAGGCGAAGGCAGCGCCGACGACATCATCGAGAAGCGTGGCCTCAAGCAAGTCACCGACAGCGGCGCTATTTCGGCCGTGCTCGATGAGATGCTCGCCGCCAATGCCGAGCAAGTTGAACAATACCGTGCGGCAGACGAAGCCAAGCGCAGCAAGATGTTCGGCTTCTTTGTCGGCCAGGCGATGAAAGCCTCCAAAGGCAAAGCCAACCCGCAACAGGTGAACGAACTGCTCAAAAGCAAGCTCGAAGGCTGACACTTGATCGTTCCCACGCTCCGCGTGGGAACGCCTCACTGGACGCTCCGCGTCCGCTTTTGTGACGCGGAGCGTCACGGGCTGCATTCCCACGCAGAGCGTGGGAACGATCAATTGGGGGTTTGTTGAACATGAAGCGTCTACTCGGCCTCCTGGCCCTGTTCTCTCTGCTGGCCGGTTGCGCCAGCGGCCTCATCGACCCCAACGGCTACGACGAAACCGGCACCGCCTCCTATTACGGCGCCAAGCACCATGGCAATAGAACCGCCAGCGGTGAACCCTTCAACCAGAACGCCCTGACCGCCGCCCATCGGCGCCTGCCCTTCGGCACGCGGGTCAAGGTGACCAATCTCGACAACAACAGATCCGTCGTGCTGCGCATCAATGATCGCGGCCCGCACACCCGTGGCCGTCTGATCGATGTTTCCCGCAAAGCGGCTGAGCAAC
Organism: Pseudomonas edaphica; assembly: GCF_005863185.1. Taxonomy (GTDB): domain Bacteria; phylum Pseudomonadota; class Gammaproteobacteria; order Pseudomonadales; family Pseudomonadaceae; genus Aquipseudomonas; species Aquipseudomonas edaphica. The sequence goes on along the minus strand of NZ_VBVZ01000006.1, from coordinate 2,401 downwards.
TCGGTATGCTGGGCAGCGGCACCGCACGGGTTCGCGTGCAAGCGCTGAGCAACTGACAGGAGCCTTGGCCATTTCCGTACTCACCGCCCTCTCGCCCTTCAGCCTGCTCGAATTGGTCAGCGGCCTGCTGCTGCTGATTCTCGGCGCCGAAATCCTGGTGCGCGCCGCCGTGCGCCTGGCGGCCAGCCTCAAGGTGCGGCCGCTGATCATCGGCTTGAGCATCGTCGCCTTCGGCAGCAGCGCGCCACAAATGACCGTCAGCCTGCAAGCCACACTGGCCGGCAATACCGATATCGCCGTGGGCAGCGTGATCGGCAGCAGCATATTCAACATCCTCGTCACCTTGGGCCTGTCTGCGCTGATCATCCCGCTGCGGGTGTCGCGACAACTGGTGCGCCTGGACATCCCGGTGATGATTTGCGCCGCGCTGCTGGTGTTTACCCTGTCGGCCAATGAAAGTTTAACGCCCGTTGACGGGCTGGTACTGCTCGCAGCGCTGGTGGCCTACCTGGGTGTGCTGCATTACCAGACCCGCCATTCCCGGCGCCCGCGCACGCTGGACACCGTGGCCAGAGCGCCGTGGTTGAGCAGCGTGTTGCTGATGCTCGGCGGGCTGCTGATTCTGGTGCTGGCCGGGCATTTGCTGCTGGGCGCGGCGGTGGACGTGGCGAGCGACCTGGGCCTGTCGGAGCGCATCGTCGGCCTGACCTTGATCGGCGTCGGCACTTCGTTGCCGTGCCTGGCCACTTCGCTGATTGCCGCCGTGCGCGGCGAGCGCGAGATTGCCGTGGGCAATGTGATCGGCAGCAGCCTGTTCAACCTGCTCGGTGTGCTGGGGTTTACCGCGTTGGTAGCGCCGTCACCGCTGTCGGTATCGCCCAACGCCCTCGATTTCGACTTGCCGGTAATGCTCGGCGTGGTGGCGCTGTGCCTGCCGGTGTTCTACACCGGTTACCGAGTCACCCGCGCCGAAGGCCTGGTCTTTCTGGGCCTGTACCTGGTGTACGCATTGCATGTGGTCTCGTTCACGTTCGGCATGCCCTTGGCTACCCGTCTTGAAAAACTGATGCTGTATTACGTCCTGCCGGCGCTGGTGGCGTTTCTGGTACTCAGCACGCTGCGAGCCTGGCGCCGCCAACACAAGAGGGAAGCGCAATGACCGATCAGAGAAAGCCCGGGGTTGAGATGCGTCGCCAGGTGATGGGCGACGTGTTCGTCGATCGCGCCCTGGGCAACGCCACCGAGTTCACCCAGCCACTGCAGGATTTTGTCAACGAACATGCCTGGGGCAGCGTGTGGAATCGCGAAGGCTTGCCCTTAAAGACCCGCAGCCTGATCACCCTCGCGGCCCTGACCGCACTCAAGTGCCCACAGGAACTCAAGGGCCACGTGCGCGGCGCACTGAACAATGGCTGCACGGTGGAAGAGATTCGCGAAGCGCTGCTGCATTGCGCGGTGTACGCGGGTGTGCCGGCGGCGATTGATGCGTTTCGGGCGGCGCAGGAAGTGATTGAGGCGTATCAGGCAGACCAGTAGTGACTGTTAGATCGCAATCGCAGGCAAGCCAGCTCCCACATTTGAACTGTGAATACATTCAAAATGTGGGAGCTGGCTTGCCTGCGATTGGCCCTCAAGCACACCACAAACCCTAGATCCACCCACCCGCCTGCAACACAAAAATTCCGATATTGGTGGTCACCGCCGCCATCAACGTGGTGATCACAATAATCGCCGCCGCCAACTCGTGGTTGCCCTCAGCCGCCCTGGCCATGACAAAACTCGCCGCCGCCGTCGGCGCGCCGAAATACAGAAACAAAATCCCCAATTCCGGCCCACGAAAGCCCAGCAGCCACGCGCCCAACGTCGCGAATAGCGGCAGGCCGATCATCTTCACCAGGCTGGCACTCAAGGCCATGCTCCCGCTTTTGCGCAAGGCCGCCAATGACAAGGTGCCGCCGATGCAGATCAGCGCCAGCGGCAAGGTCATGTCCGCCAGATACTGCCCGGACGACTCCAGCCACCCCGGCAAGCCGATCTTGAAGATCGCGAACGGCGCGGCGACGATCACACTGATGATCAGCGGGTTGGCTATCACGCTTTTGAAAATGCTCCACGGGTCGGACTTGATCACCGGGCTGTACACCGCCAGCACAATGGTCGACAGCGTGTTGTAGAACAGGATCACCAGCGCCGCGAGAATCGCGCCAAGGGAGATGCCGTAGTCGCCGTACATGCTGGCCGCCAGCGCCAGGCCGATCACGCCGTTATTGCCGCGAAACGCGCCCTGGGCATAAATGCCACGGTCTTCACGCGGGCAGCGAAAGATCGCCCAGCCCCAGGCCACAGCAACGCTCAGCAGCGTGGCAACGGCAAAGTAGATCAACAAACCGGGTTGGAGCGC